>JAUWXE010000095.1 GCA_030616535.1 Candidatus Aerophobota bacterium | reverse complement strand
TTGACGGTAAAGTTATTCTGGACAACATTAATCTGGAAATTCAAGAAAAGAGGGTGAGTTGCTTCATCGGTCCTAATGGTGCAGGGAAGACGACCCTGCTCAAGATATTGAACTTACTGGAAAAGCCGAGTGGGGGAAATATCTACTATGATAATAAGGACTATACTGAGATAGACAGGCTTTCTTTACAGCGAAGAATGGTTCTTCTGGCGCAGGAAGCGGTGATGTTCAATACTTCGGTCTTCAATAATGTTGCCTACGGGTTGAAAGCAAGAAAAAGGAAGGGTGCCAAAAAGAAGGTAAAAAGGGTCCTGGAGATGGTACGTCTTTCTGGAATGGAAACTCGATCAGCACTTAGCTTATCAGGAGGAGAATCACAGAGAGTAGCTTTAGCCAGGGCTCTGGTTTTCGACCCTGAGGTAATTTTTCTGGATGAACCGACTCATAATCTGGATCCTATCAGTAAGAGAATTGTGGAAGAACTCATTTTTCAACTAAAGAGCCAGTTCCAGAAAACTGTGGTCTTATCTACCCACGATCTTTCCCTTGCAGAAAGGTTCGCTCACCAGGTTTATTTTTTAAAAAAGGGAAAGATAGTAGAAGAAGGAGAGGCAGGGAGAATTTTTTCCTCTCCTTCCTCTTTCTTTTCGGCAAGATTCATGGGGATAACCAACTTATTCCAGGGAAAACTGCTTCAAGAGAACGGAGCTACCTTTTTGGATCTAGAAAAGCTTAAGATAGAGGTTGCTTCTTCTAATCAGGATCTAAAGATACAGAAAAACGGGGTGTGTGCCTTCCTCAGACCGGAGGAGATTCTGGTTTCGAGGGAGCCTTTTAGCTCCAGTGCTCGAAACTGTTTCCAGGGAAAGATCGTAAGAATGGAGCAGAGGGGAGGATTGGTTGAAGTAACGGCTGACTGTGGGATCCCCTTTGTGGTGGTGCTTACCAAAAGATCAAGGGATGACCTAAACCTTATTCCTGGAAAGAAGGTTTATCTCACCTTCAAAGCTTCTGCGGTGCACTTAATGCCTGAAAACATAGATATCAAAGGAGGTCGTAAATGATCCGTCAAGTTGACTATTTTGACCAAGCAGGTAGAGAAAATACCGAAAAGTGTCTCCAGATTGTAGAAGGGTTAACTGCCGCTTATAAAGATGTGGTGGTTGCCAGTACTTCGGGAGAAACTGGATTGAAATTCGCCCGAAGACTGGGAAAGAAGACCAATTTGGTTGTGGTTACGCATGCTTTTGGTACCAGGCAAAAGAACGAGAGCGAAATTTCTCCTGAGATGAGGCAAAGAATCAAAGATTCAGGGGGAAAAGTGTTCACCGGAACTATTTTAACTAGCTCCTTGGAAAAATCCTTGGTCACCGAATTTAAAGGAATATATCCCACGGTGATCATTGCCGAAACTTTGAGGAGATTCGGAGAGGGGATGAAGGTTTGTGCGGAAATTGTCATGGAGGCTTGTGATGCCGGATTGATCCAGGAGGGAAAAGATGCCATCGCGGTAGCAGGAACCGGTTCCGGCTCGGACACGGTTTGCCTGATTCAATCTAGCTCTTCCCGCAGATTCCTGGATCTTAAGATAAAGGAAATACTAGCAAAACCAGGAGAGTTTTAAGATAGAGAAAGAGGTATAAATTTTATTTTTAGGGGACGATTACATGATTGAGCTGGAAGAAGCACGAGAGATTGTTCTATCTCAGGTTAAGGTTCTAGCTCCGGAAAGAGTAGATCTTTTATCTTCTCTGGGTCGTACTTTGGCTGAAGATGTCTATGATGATTTTGATATTCCCGGCTTTGATAGAGCGGCCATGGATGGCTATGCGGTGATTTCAAAAGACACCGATTCTGCCAGTAAAAAAAAGCCCGTAGTCTTCGAAGTAATAGCTGATGTCCCGGCAGGTTATAGTACCAAGGAAAGAGTGAGGCGTGGTAAGGCAGTGAGGATCATGACTGGAGCCCCTATGCCTCAAGGTGCTGATGCGGTGGTGATGGTAGAGGATACGGAAAAAGAAGAAGGAAAGGTGAAGGTTTTCTGTAGAGTTACCCGTGAGGAAAATATTAGCTTTGCTGGAGAAGACGTGAGAAAAGGGGAACTCATTATACCTCAGGGTAGCTTGATTCGACCGGCGGAGGTGGCTATGCTGGCCAGTCTTGGTAAAAAAAATGTTCTGGTAAGGACTAAACCTAGGGTAGCTATCCTCTCTACCGGAGACGAGTTGGTAGAGGTGGGCAAGACCTTAAAAAAGGGGGAAATTTACGACAGTAATAGTTTTGCCCTTTTTTCCCAGGTTCTCCTAAGTGGAGGTGAACCTTACCGATTGGGCATTGCTCTGGACAAAAAAGAGAATCTCCTGGCCAGGATTAAAGAAGGATTATCCTACCAGCTTCTGATTCTATCTGGTGGGGTCTCGATGGGAGATTACGATCTGGTGACAGGGGTTTTGAAAGAGGCAGGAGTAAAAATGATGTTCTGGAAGGTGGCCGTAAAACCAGGAAAGCCCACCTTTTTTGGCATAAGGAAAGATACTTTGGTCTTTGGCTTACCAGGTTATCCGGTGTCTTCTATGGTCAATTTCGAAAATTTGGTGCGCCCGGCTATTTTCTCTATGCTGGGCCGACGTGATTGGCAAAGAATCAGAGTGAAAGCTATTCTTAAAAAGACAGTTTTAAGTAGGGGTAAGAGAAAAAAATTCATCCGCGTTAAATTAATCAAAGAAGGAGATAGCTACGTGGCAGTCCCTGCTCCCTCTCAGCACTCTGGAGTCTTGAAATCAATGGTATGGGCTGATGGTTTCCTCATCCTGCCTCAAGAGGTAGAAAGAATAGAAGAAGGAAAGGAAGTTTCCGTGGAGCTCTTAAAATGAAGGCTAATTACCTGCGCCTTTCTGTTACTGACCGCTGCAACTTAACGTGTCTTTACTGTAGACCCTCTAAGTCAGTGACACAACTTAAACAAGACGAGTTATTAAGCTTTGAAGAAATAAGTAATATAGTTGGTTTGGCTGCTGAGTGGGGAATAAGGAAGGTAAGGATTACCGGTGGAGAGCCACTGGTGAGAAATAACATTATTGACCTGGTAAAAATGGTCTCACGGATAAAGGGGATAAGGGACCTGCCCATGACTACCAATGGAGTAAGGCTGGAGGAATTTGCTCGCCCTCTGAAGAAGGCAGGACTTTCCCGGGTCAATGTGAGTTTGGATAGTCTAGACCGGAAAAAATTTGCCAGAATCACTGGCCAGGATAATCTAGACCAGGTACTAAGAGGAATAAGGGCAGCCAGAGAGGCAAGCCTGGAGCCAATTAAGATTAATGTGGTAATTCTGAAAGGGATTAACGAGGATGAGATTCTTGATTTTGTTAATTTTGCCTGGGGGAAAAGCTTAATTGTCCGCTTCATTGAGTATATGCCTATCAATGGGCCAGAGCAAAATAGCTGGTATTTTTCCAATGCCTCAGTAAAAGAAATCATAGAAAGAAGATGGGGAACTTTAAAACCTCTACCCTTTTTCTCCCATTACTCACCCGCCCGGTATTTTAAAATTGATCATACCAAGGTGGTCTTAGGCTTTATCAGCCCTATAAGCCAACCATTTTGTCATGCGTGCACTAGACTACGACTTACTGCCACAGGGAAGCTCAGACCTTGCCTGGGTTCGAACCTAGAAATTGATCTCAGAAAGCCTCTGCAAGGGAAAAATAGGGATTATGAAATTAAGGCCTCATTTGATTTGGCTATGAACGAAAAGTTAAAAAGAAGACCAGAGCCACTTTATCAAAGGAATAAATATATGTTTCAAATAGGGGGTTAGGATGATCGATGTAGGAGAGAAGCGGACAACTAAAAGAGAGGCTGTGGCTAAAGGAAAGGTTCTCCTCTCCAGCAAGACTATTGAGCTTATCAGAGAGGGAAAAATTCCCAAAGGGGATGTACTGAATTGTGCCCAGGTAGCAGCGGTCCTGGCTGTAAAAAGGACACCCGAGCTTATTCCTATGTGTCACCCTTTGCAGATTACCCACTCAAAAATAGACTTTGATTTGGGGAGGAATGCAATCGAGATAAAGGTAAAGGTCGGCGCGGTAGATAGAACCGGGGTGGAGATGGAGGCCTTAACCGCCGTAGCGGTTGCCGCCTTGACCATTTATGATATGTGCAAGGCAGTGGATAAAGCCCCCGAGATTTCTCAT
>JAUWXE010000050.1 GCA_030616535.1 Candidatus Aerophobota bacterium | reverse complement strand
CTATCCATCTCTTCAGTGAAATCTTTGGAGATAAAAGAATCTGGCCCACAACCAAAATTGGTAATATAGATAGGATAGAAATTGAGGGTTTCTTTTATGCGTCGGCTGGCTGCCAAGATTTTCTGCCCGTAGCCCCAATACATATTAGGGTAATCTTCGGAGACGGAAGAAAGGTCTAAATCTAAAAAGTCCATAGGAATAGCTAACATTCCCAGTTCTCTCATTTTTTCCACTATATCCAGGTTAAGCCCAGGATCGCAGCCGTTGTAGGGTCGAGAAATCAAGACAAAGCCTGTCTTTCCGTTTAAGCCACTCAGGATCTTTTCACCTTTCTTTTTTAAATTCTCATAAAACCGGGATTGAGTTAGCTTAGCTACTCTGATAGCTTCTTTGACTTTTGATGGATTTTCATCTAAAAGGCTTCCTATTTTTCTTAAAGCTTTATCTATACCTTTTCTTAAGGATATCTTTGGCTCCAGGAACTTTACAGGATAATCTTTTGGATTCACTACTGAGTTTACAAAATAAGGAAAGCTCTGAGACCAAGGGCAGTTATAGGTTCTCTTTAGCCGGGAGTCTTTTTTCTCAAAATCAATCAAACTGGGAAGGAATATATAGTCGATTTTCTTTTTTAGAAGGTTTAATACATGGCCGTGAGCAACCTTTACAGGAAAGCAGATCTCAGCCACCACAATCTCTACTCCTTGATGTATAATCTCATCATTAGTTTTATCGGAAAGCACCACCTCATAACCGAGTTCAGTGAAAAAGCTTTTCCATAAAGGATAAAGCTCAAAGGTGTGCAGCGCTCTCGGGATGCCAATCCTTTTTTTCCTTTCCCCCCTTTTTCTTTTTTTAGAGAATAAGAGCTTTTCCCTTTCCTTAAAAAAATTGGGAATCTCTTTTTTCTTCCTCTTTCCTTCTTTACCGGCGTATTTGTCACATCTATCTCCATAGGTTAGCGGCTTACTCTCTCCCTCAATGAAGACTCTATTCACCTTGCAATGATTAGGGCAATCCTGACACTCAAAGGAATCCATGCGGTAAGATAGTTCACTTATTTCAAATCCCTTGAATTTACTTTCGCCTGTTACCTCCTCCATAGCTACTATGGCTACTCCGATTGCTCCAAGAACTTCATTATGGGGAGGGACAGTTATTTTTTTCTCTAGAATTTTCTCAAAAGCCGCTACTACGGATCTGTTACAGGCTGTTCCTCCCTGAAAGAAAATGTTGTCACCAATTTTTCTGCGTTCCACTACCTTGTTAAGATAATTATAAGCAACTGAGTAAGCCAGACCAGCTACCAGATCGGGAACAGGTATCCCTCTTTGAAGGTGTTCAAACAAAGATGATTCCATAAATATCGTGCATCTATCGCCTAGATCGGCTGGTGCAAGGCTAGAAAAGGCTATCTCCTCAAACTCTTTTTTAATGTTTATTTTTAGCTCCTCAGCCTGTTCTTCCAGGAAAGAGCCGGTCCCGGCAGCACAGGCTTTATTCATAGTAAAGTCCACAATTACTCGCTTTTCGAGGCTGATGAACTTGGAGTCCTGACCCCCGACCTCGAAAACTGTATCTACATCCGGGTCTATATTTAAAGCTCCCCTGGCCTGCGCGGTAATTTCGTTCTTAATCACGTCAGCCCCAACAAAGGCCCCAATCATGTATCTACCTGAGCCAGTGGTTCCTACACCTCTTATCCTGACCCTCCCCTCCAACTTATTTTTAACCTCTCTTAGGCCATCCTGCACTGTCTTGATGGGCTTTCCCGCCGTAGGAAGATAGCTCTTAGCCAGAAGGCGTCTTTGTCTATCAATAACGACAACATTGGTGCTCACGGAGCCAATGTCTATACCCAAATAGACATCGATTAGCCCCCCGTCATTTGCAAATTCACAGCTCTTTTCCTCAACAAGGGATGGCATTTCTTTCTCATAATCCAGTGAGAGTCGGGGTAGAGCCTCTTTTTCCTCTTTCAGACAAAGATTCTTTTCTAATTTACCCATATTAAATCTTTTTTTAGCTGCTGTTTCTTTTAAAGAAAGAGCAACGCCCAAAGCTCCCATAGAGTAATAGTGCTTCGGAACAATAATATCGCCTCTTTTCAGGATTCTTTTAAAAGCCACCCACATCGCCCTGTTAGCGGCTACCCCTCCCTGAAAAGAGATAGGGCCCTTGAGATTCTTACCCCGGGCAATATTACTTTTGTAACTTCTTGCCAGGGCTTCACATAATCCCATGGTTATGTCTGGATTAGGAGTTGCTTTCTGCTGCAGATGAATCATGTCTGTTTTAGCGAAGACAGCACATCTTGCCGCCAGGCGAGCTGAATTAGTAGATTTTAAGGCCTCCTTGGCAAATTCTCCCTCAATATCCAGCTCCAATCTTTTTGCCTGTTGATCCAGAAAGGATCCAGTGCCAGAAGCACAGCTTGAGTTCATGCCAAAATCCTTCACCTCTCCTTTTTCATTTAAGGCAATAAATTTGGCATCACATCCTCCAATATCAATCACTGTTCTTACTTCTGGATGAAGGTGGTGGATCCCCTTAGCCTGGATTATTATCTCTTCTAGATAGGGTAGATCCCATTCTCGGCTCAGATATTCTCCATTGGACCCGGTAACAGCCACGTAATGAAGAGGATATTTTCTGGCTATTCTTTTTATCATTTCTCTAGCCTTCTCCAGAGGCTGACCATTATGACGCTGGTAATCTTCCTCGTGAACAATATTCCCTTCTTTATCTATAAGGATTGCATTTACGCTGATAGAGCCTAAATCGAGTCCCAGGAAATACTCATCCTTGTTCATAGATTTTTCTTCTCCCCGAAGCTGTTGTCTCGAGATATATTTTAGTTTCTCTTATCGGATCTGCCTCATAGCCTAGAGGCCCCACTGTTTATCTTTGAAATTTAGCATAAGAAAGTGGTGTGTCAAGCATGCCCGCTAGTTTTAGGAGGCGTCTATTTCACAGTCCCCTAAGGGGATCGTTTACCTGAATGTTAAGACGCTGGTGCGTTCAATAAGATTTTTGTTTAATTCAATAGTTCTTCCCAGGGATCCGGTTGTTGAGTCTAGTGAAGAAATAATGAGTTCAACTGGATATCTATTCTCCTTGATTTGGAATAAGTAATTTCCTGTCCTTTTTTCTTCCGGGTATACGCTGAAGAGGAAGGGTCTTGGAATCTCCGAAGATCGGTGCTCAGGGTATACATAGTTTTCCTTATCCTTTAGAAATACTTGGGGGTGGCAGTTCTTTACATCGGTGCCAACATTCTCAAAGGTTAGGTTTATCAGAGCAAATGCATAACCTTTTCTTGCCTTTATTGATAAACTATTCTTAATCAATTCTTTTGATATCCTTATGGAATTGATCGTCAAAGCGAAGTCATCGATTTTTATGGATTCGGTTAAGTGATCAATCCCTCCCTGAGGCGGCAGAGTTTCCCTGGAGCCAGGAGAGGAAAAATAAAGCAGAGTGAGCGGAAGGAGGCTAAAAATGACGAAAAAGATAATAGGGATAAGCAATATCTGAAGGACTGTTCTGCTTTGCCAGGAAAAGAACCTCTTTTTAAAAGAAGGCATCTTGTTTAGAGTTTATATCCTCTATTTCTTAAAAATTCCCTGCGCGCCTTAACATCGGCTTCTTTTTCGACTCCTTTTAAGTGAAATCCATCGATAACTCCCATGACTCCTCGGCCTTGTTCTGTCTCGGCTATCACTACTTCGACTGCATTTGCAGTGGCACAGAATATGGAGCAGACCTCAGGGCAATCTTTAATTGAGTTGAGTATATTAATGGGGAATGCTTTTTTTATGAGCATCACGAAGGTGTGTCCGGCTCCCATAGTACTGGCATCCTTGATAGCCACAGACTTTAGTAGCTCATCATTTCCTTCTGCTCTTACCAAACAGGGACCTGAGGCTTCACAGAAGGCAAGACCAAACTTTACTTCCGGAACCGAGTTTACCACGGCCTCGTAAAGATCTTCTGCTGTCTTGATGAAGTGAGTTTGCCCAATAATGATGTTGGTATCGGCAGGAACTTCCATCTTAACTATCTTTAACTCCATACTCAACCTCCTTGACCCATTTTCCCAATGACTAGTCTTTTCCGGCCACCTCCATTTTGGCGGAAATATTCAAAGCGAGGCTATAAAAAGGATTAGCATACCTGCAGGATTCAAGCCATCGCCTCGTAACGGAAGAAAGAGAGTAAACCTGTTTTATGACCCATCTATGGCCTTCCTGCAGCTCGTCTCCCGTCATCAGTTTGGGACGAAACATTACATGAGTCCCATCTCCGTGAGACCAATCCCTATCAATAATTCTTCCCTCGAGGAGAAGTTTTTGATAGAGTTTTGTTTTGGGAATGGGGCTAAGAATAAAAAATATGGGACGGTCGATTAGGCTTTTCTCAATAAACTCTACCGTTCGGGGAAAAATAGAGACATCATCTTCATCAAATCCAAACATGAAGTATCCAATTATGGTAATTCCCTGATCATGTATCTTCTTGATGATTTCTTCATATCTTTTCACCTTGTTGAAGCCCTTATTTACTCCGTTCAAACTTTTCTGGGACACGGACTCAAATCCCAAGCCCATCCTTATACATCCACCTTGAGCAGCCAACTTTAAGAGCTGGGGGTCACCCGCTCTGGCTAAAGAGAAATTGCCAAACCACTTCTTTCGCAGAGGAATTAACTTCTTGAATAAATTTTTGGCATAATCTGGGTTTCCTACCAGATTATCATCAGCAAAAGCGAGGTGATCTTTCTCCAGAATTTTTATTTCTGTTATTACATCTTCAATTGGTCTTAAACGATAAGTGCTGCCGAAAAGAGTAGGCATATAACAAAAATCACAATTAAAAGGGCAGCCTCGACTGGTTTCGACCATCTCGATAGTGGTAAATCCTTTGCATTTCACCAGATTCCTTCGAGGAAGAGGAAGGTTTTCCATCTTCACAGGAGTTTTTGATTGATAGAATTTCTTGGGCGAGCCTTTTTGAAAATCTTGAAGTAAATCCTTCCAAACCGGCTCTGCTTCTCCGACCACCACACTATCTGCATGACGAATAGCTTCCTCAGGAAGAACAGAAGCATGGGGACCTCCCATTACCACGAATTTACTTCTTTTCCTGAACTCATCAGCAATTCTATAGGCTCTGTGTGCATCAGCGGTTAAATAAGTGAGACCGATAAAGTCAGCGTCACTTTCGTAATCTATCGACTCTGTTCTCTCATTAGTTATTTTAACCTCAATGCTCGAAGGAGTCAGAGCAGCTAGAACTGGTAAAGTCAAGGTTCGCAGGAATACTTGCCAGGGTCGGGTCCTCTTATGGGTAACTCTCACCAGCTCAATTTTCATTTGAGAAACTCTTCTTTCTATATTTTTCTTCGAGAAATTCCTTTCTCTCTTCTACCGGCAGCTCTAGACTGAGGAATCCGGCGTAATGATCTTCTTTTGAATATTTTCTTTTGGTTCAGTTTTCTTAAGGGAAACCGACTTTTATAAACCTTGTAGGCCATGGTCTTCCTCAGTCGATTTTCAATACCGATCGGTCAATTCTTTTAAGCATAAAATATCTTGAGCCCAATTTCTCCTCTACGGTTGAAATCATCACTCCCTCATGGCCGGCGTAGATCAATTCATCAAATCTGTCTAGAAATTGGTTGGAATTAGTGTCCTCATAGAAAACCAGGGCGTGACTGACTCCCTCACCCTCTTCACCGCTGAGGATGAGATCACCTACCTGGAGGGAATCTTCTGAACTGCCAATTCTAACCACGGCATCCTCTCCATCCTGGTCAATCAATTTTTCTTCTGAATCTCGGACAAAGGTTCCATCAAGCCTCCTGATCTCGATGCGAAAAGGACTGGTGGCTACCAGATAATATCTGTTCTGGTCGACATCTAAGCCGAACACAGCATCGGGCAAGGTCATGCTATTTACTATTTTACCACTAAGGTTGTAAATCAGAACCTCTTTTTCGTATACTGGTACATAGACTAAATTTTCCTCCACGGAAAGGAAACCTACTGGCACAAAAGGATCGTAGAGTTTTTCCAGCCTTATTTTCTTTTGTAGATTTCCATCCAGATCAAAAATATGGAGACTATCTGAAGTGAGTAGGTAGATAGAGCTACCTTCATCATCAACTCCTATACCCTGGGGTCTAAGTTCTTCTTGGGTAGTGTAGATTTGACCATCTAGGGTAAGAGTCCGTTCAACCTTTGGTCTGATAATCTTTTCTACTTTAGCCTCTAAATTGAGAATCTCTATTTCCCTTTCCAAATTCTTGGTTTCGTTTATGATGAAAATTTTACCATTCTTAGAGATAGCAATATCCAGATAATTAGCTGAAGGACTTTCAATGTCCCTTTCTATGGTGAAATCAAGATCAAAAATCTTGATTTTCCCTTTGCCACACAGATAGTAAAAACCGTTGTGGAAAGAAATCCCTTTTGGGACCCAGTCTTCGAAAATGTCTAAAGTAGCCAATCTAAAGGTCCTCTCATCTATTGGCTTGGTGTATACTCCTCTGGCTAGCTCCAGTGCCGAAGTGTAAACAAGATTTTTATTTCCCATGGCTCTTAAAGCCGAGATGATCAGATCAGAACATTCGATGGAAATAGGATTAGTCAGGTCGGCCTGATGCTGATCAGGTTTGCCAGCTATTTTGTAGGCGGTCCCCCAGGACCAGGGAACTCCTCTGAGAGCCTCCACATATCTAATCAGCTTATTTTCATGGTTGGACAGCCGGCTGATTCGATGGACGGTGGGCTTGATGCCTTTATCATAGTCATTGGCCGCAAGGTGGAAGGGCTGCGAAGGGTCCTCTTGGCCAGGAGAAGATATTATCCGGCCCTGGTAATTTACCTCAGCTCTGAATCTCACCGTTCCCACGTCCTTTTTTGGATTAATCATCCAGCCTTTTTGACCCAGAGGTTCTTGTTTATATTCAATAACCCCAAATGCCTGAAACTTACCCTCATCGGGACCCTCGGTGAAGACGTTGGAGTACCATTCGTAATCTGATTCTGGATAGGATGGTTTCATTATTGGCATAATCCTGTACCAGTTTATCTCCAGAGGACCCCAAAGTTCTTTCTTCCATCTTTTAAGCGATCCATTAGTGATGGTGTACTTTTTATTACCTATTTTTAACATAGGTGGTAGAGAATGATCATATCCTAAGTAATGATTTCCTCGGGTATCTTTCACTACAGCAAAGAGATAGATATTCTCATCATAGCTAATGAGTTTACTCTTGTCATCAGGAATATTATCCGCACCGGAGACAATGATGAGCTTGTCAAGGGAAGGTGGTTCTTTCTGCAGGAGCGATTTTTCGGGTAGCTCAACCGAGTAAGGTAGCGGTGAGTCTGCAGATCCGGCAATGGTGTTCTCATGAACAGATGGTCTTGAGGCACAAAGCCCTCCTCCTGCATGAATAATCACTAAACTAAAGACTAAAAAAGTAGCTTTAAATTTGTCCATCTCTTGTGCGAAAGTGACGACCTCAGATTTAATTAGTTTATCTTATTTATTGAAGAATATTCAGATAATTTAAGAACCAGTATCATAATAGCAAAATTTTAAGGGAAAATCAAATGGAAAAAGTTGATTTTTCCTCAAATTGCCCTATTATAAAAAGATAAAGAAAGATGGACGGTAATTTTCTCGGGTGATGGTTGAATGCAAAAGGCAAAGATTTTAAGTCATAAACCCAAAAAGGGATTAGAAGAGGTACTCAAGGCCCAGGGACTCGTGGCTAAAAAACTGAAAGATTTTGAAGAAAGGACTGAGCAAATTGAAATGGCCCGAGCAGTGGAGAAAGCCATTCACCAGAGAAAACACCTCATTGTGGAGGCTGGTACCGGTATCGGAAAGAGTCTAGCTTATCTGGTTCCTTT
>JAUWXE010000116.1 GCA_030616535.1 Candidatus Aerophobota bacterium | reverse complement strand
TCTCCATTTCTATCCACGATCTTAACCCTTGTTCCCTTGCTAATGTGATACTTCTTTCGGAGCTTAGCCGGTATCACTATTTGGCCCTTAACTGTAGTCTTAACGATAGCCATTGCACCCTCCTTCGTTTGTTGTACTACTCAGTAAAATTATAACATATCTTCAATGTAATGTCAAATAATTTCTTCCTACTGATCATGGAAAGACTCGGCCTGTTTTATAAGGGTTTTGAGCCTTAGTTGGACACAGAGTGATCTTTCAGACCACCACTGAATAAATTGACAGAGGGGATTACTTTTTTATAATGAGTTAGAGGCCAATTTTGGAACTTCCAGGATAAAAAGATGTTTCTTTTAATGTATCCGACTCGCATTATCTTTGGCCGGGGGGCAATTAAAGAGCTGGGAAAAGAGGTCAGTTCTTTAGGTAAGAAAGCCTTATTGGTAACCGGTCGCTCTTCTATGCGAAAGACGGGTATTCTGGAGAAGGTTATGGGGGTTATTAAACGAGAGGGAATTAGCCTGGATCTTTTTGACCGAGTTGAGCACGATCCATGTCTGGAGACAGTGAACCAGGGAATTAGAATTGCCCATGAGGAAAAATCTGACGTGGTCATTGGCCTGGGTGGGGGAAGCGCCATGGACGCGGCTAAGGCTATCGCCTCTCTAGCCAGGCAGTCAGGTGCAATCTGGGAATATCATGCTGGGAGGAAGATTGAAAAAGAAGGACTACCCTTTGTGGCTATTCCCACTACCGCCGGCACCGGCGCAGAGATTACTAATAATTCTGTTCTCACCGATAGAAAGAAGGCTATTAAGAAAAGCATCCGCAGTCCCTATATGATAGCTAGGGTGGCCCTGGTTGACCCTGAGTTAACTCTTTCTCTTCCTTCTCAAGTTACAGCTTACACCGGGATGGATGCTTTCGCCCAGGCTCTTGAGTCCTATGTTACCAGGGCATCGAATCCAATTACCGATACTCTGGCTCTTCGGGCCATTGAGATTATTTTCCAAAATTTACCTCAAGCCGTTGCCAATGGGAAAGATGCCGATACCCGTGAAAAAATGGCTTTGGGTAGTTTACTTTCTGCTATGGCTTTCTCTAATTCTGGCCTTGGTGCTGTTCACGGACTGGCGCACCCGATTGGAGCACGGTTTGGCGTTCCTCATGGACTGGCCTGTGCTATTCTTCTACCTCATGTGATAGGATTTAACCTGAGGGCAAGACCAGAGAAATTTACTCAGATAGCAAAGAAAATTGGAGTTGAGAGGTTAGAGGATCTACCCCACGCCATAAAAAGATTTTTAGAGCGGATCGATCTACCTCTCAATTTTAGGGAATACGGAATTACCGAAGCTCACTTTTCTAGCATCATTGCTGAGTCTAGAAGTAGCAGCATGAGCAAAAATCCTCGGCAGGTGAGCGATGAAGATCTAAGAGAGATTCTTAAGTGGATCATTTGAAGTAGGAGGTCAAGATGCAGAGAATTAATGAGGCCGATTGTGAATATCGAGGAGTCTCGGATGTCTGACAGAGTCACCAGGGTTGAGATGCCCAAGCAGAATCCAAAAAAGAGGATAAAAAATTTCAATGAAGTAGCCCTGGGGTATTCTGCCGAGCAGGCAGTGGAGGAGGCCAAAAGGTGTCTACAATGCAAAAAGCCTCCCTGTGTAAAAGGATGTCCGGTAGAAATTGACATACCCGCCTTCATAAAATACCTAGCGCAGGGAAATTTCCAGGCCGCCATCAAAAAGATTAAGGAAAAGAATAATCTTCCTGCTGTTTGTGGAAGGGTCTGTCCTCAAGAGACCCAGTGCGAGATAAAATGTGTGATATCTAAAAAGGAAGAACCAGTTGGTATCGGAAGGTTAGAGCGGTTCGCCGCCGATTGGGAGATGAGGCAGAAGGAAAGCCATGAAAAGAAAGCAACTCGAAACCTTACCTCATCCTCAGCTCATCATGTAGCAGTGGTTGGATCCGGTCCTGCTGGACTTACAGCAGCAGCAGATCTGGTCAAACTGGGTTACCGAGTCACTGTATTTGAAGCTTTGCATGGCTCAGGCGGAGTTCTAAGGTATGGAATACCTGAGTTCAGGCTCCCCAAACACATCCTTGGAGTTGAGATAAGGAATATTGAGAAATTAGGGGTGAAGATATATCCTAATGTGTTAATGGGAAAGACTCTAACCATTGAGGATCTCTTAAAAGATGAATTTTCTGCAGTCTTTGTAGGAATTGGAGCCGGGCTCCCTCAGTTTTTACATATTCCCGGAGAAAACTTAGATGGCGTTTATTCAGCCAGTGAATTTCTTACCCGGGTTAATCTGATGAAAGCTTATCAATTTCCTTCCTATGATACTCCCATTAAAATTGGCCGAAAAGTTGGAGTAATAGGGGGAGGCAATGTGGCTATGGATTCAGCCCGTGTGGCCATAAGATTAGGAGCGGAGCAAGTTCATGTAATCTACCGGCGATCGAGAAAGGAGATGCCGGCCCGGGAGGAGGAAATAAAGAATGCCCAGGAAGAAGGTGTAAAATTTCATCTTTTGACTATCCCCGTAGCTTTTTTAGGAGATGAAAAGAGGGGTCTTACTGGGATGCGGTGTCTAAGAATGAGACTGGGTGAGCCTGATGAAAGTGAGAGGAGAAGACCCATACCTATAAAAGGATCTGAATTTAATCTTGATTTAGACACGGTAGTGGTGGCCATTGGTCAAGGAGCCAATCCTCTTTTGACTCAGGGAACCCCCGGGTTAAGATTAAACCCCTGGGGATACATTGAAGTAAACGAGGAGAATGTCCAGACCAGCATTCCTCAGGTTTTTGCTGGAGGAGATATTGTTACCGGGGCTGCTACAGTTATTGCCGCCATGGGAGCAGGAAAAAGAG
>JAUWXE010000058.1 GCA_030616535.1 Candidatus Aerophobota bacterium | reverse complement strand
GGGCATAGTAGTGGTAAGGAGGGCTGAAAGTCCTACTAGATCTGCCTTCTTTTCCTTAGCTGTCTCTATGAACTTCTCAGGACTCACATCCACCCCCAAATCAATTATTTCGAATCCTGCTCCTTCCAGCATCATGGCCACCAAATTTTTACCTATATCGTGAAGATCCCCTCTCACCGTGCCTAGAACTACTGTACCTACTCCTTTGATATTTTTTTCAGCTAAGATTGGTCTTAGAATCCCCATGCCTGCTTTCATAGCTCGAGCAGCAATGAGAACTTCAGGAATATAAAACTCATTGGCTTTGAACTTTACTCCCACTACATTCATTCCCGCTACCAGGCCCTCATTTAAAACTTTTTCCACATCCTCTCCTTCATCAATAGCCTTCTGTACCAACTGCTTAACCTCGGGAGCTTTGCCCTTAATGAGGTTGTCCGCAATCTGTTTCAGGTCCATTTTCTCCTCCTCTGAGAATTTCCCTTATTATAGAAACTCCTCCTGAGCTGTCAATACCCGCAAATTCAATCAATTCTTTTTTATGAGAAAATAAAGCCTTCCCAGGGATTTAGTGCGCTCGGCGCGTTTTAGCGCCTGATCTCCCTCACCAAAATAAAGGTCTGCTCTCCCTGGGCCTTTTATGGCGACTCCGCTGTCCTGGCAGAAAACGAAATGAGAATATTTAGCCTCACCTTCCACCTTGCCCGCCTTGTTCACCCTGGGGGCTTGATACTCAATGTAAGCCAAGGCCCCTAGAGGGAAAATGCTTTTATCCACGGCGAGGGATCTCAAGGGAGTAAGTTTTATCCCCCTGGCCCCATAGGGACCATCTTCTTCTTTTCTGTGGAATATGAACCTCTGGTTTTGGTTCAAATAGTGATCTATCTCGTGAGGATGGCGGGCAAAATACTCCTTTATCCCCTGCATGGTAAGCTCTCCTGCAGAAAGTTTGCCATCTTCTCGCAGAAGTTTGCCCAGGCTGGTATAGGGTCTTCCGTTGCTGGCGGCGTAATTTGCCCAAAAGCTCTGTCCGTCCTCCAGCATTATCTTACCGGATCCCTCGATCATAAGATAGAATCTGTCTATTTTACTCTTCAGGTACACAAGCTCAAGATTTTTTCCTTCCAGTATCTTTTCTTGCACAATCTGTTTTCGGGCATAATAAGGAACAATCTCTTCTCTCTTTTTGTCGATTCGGTAGACGATCTTTTCCCCCTCCAACCGCAGGTCAAACTCGCCCAGCTCAGCCACCTTTAGATCTGAAGGCTTAAGGTACAGGGGATATGGGTAATCGGCGCGCCTTCTAAGACTTGCCTTATAAACCGGAGAGAAGTAGCCAGTGAAAAGAACCCTACCCTGGTCTTTTTGCCCGGCAGCCAGATAGATGTTGAAGCGCTTTTGTATTAGCTGATTTAGCTCTTTTGGGTTTCTAGCTTCCCCAAGAATCTTAAAGAAAAGTTCGGCTGATTCCTTAATTAACTCAGCGCTCACTTTCTGTTGACCGAGTGAAAGATTTTGATCGAAGCGTATTTTTTGGGAAAGAAAATCTTTTTCTCGCTCAAACGCTTTCTTTAAGCTGACAATATTCACAGGGGTAAAGGAGGGGATTTTATCTCCTTCTACCGGGATAAGATACCTTACTGGGGGCCTTTCTGGTGGTCGTTTGGGAATCCAGACCAAAAAGTAATAAAGGATCCCAACCTCTGCTATTAGGGAGCAGGTAATAAAAATCACCAGGAAAGATACTTTGGACTTAAAAATAGAAGACATGAGGGATAAGTCTTTATGTATGAACTTGTTATCAAACTTCGAGGTCCAACTAGGTAATTATTCTATCAGGAAAGAGAAGGCCGTCAAATACGAGGGGGAAATCAGATGGTTTTCTTTATCTTAACATAAAAAGTATGATGGTTAGCTCTTAATTACCAATGGTCAGGGCACCTCTTTCCCAAAAGACAAAAAGTTGACTTATCGGTAATTTGTGATACTATAATCTTGAGCCGAAGTGGCGAAATTGGTAGACGCGCAGCATTCAGGATGCTGTGGGGTTATCCCCTTGGGGGTTCGACTCCCCCCTTCGGCATTTGACTTCAACCGAAGTCAAAAATTCTAAACTCAGGATAGCCGCAAAACTTCATAAAATCATCACCTAACTCAAGGTGGGGAAAAAGGAGATGATGAAGATGGGCTTTTGGAAAAGGCTCTTCTCTAGAAAGGCGAAAAAAAGAATAACTCCTCGATTAAAGGGTGACTTCATTACCTTTGCCGTAAAGTGTGATAAATGCGGAGAAGAAATAAGGATCAATGTCAACCGCAGGACCGATATCCAGAGTTTATATGCCGAAGCCGGGGAAAAAGGAGCTGCTTATACCTTGAGAAAGGAAATCCTGGGAAGAAAATGTCCCAATTTAATAAACATAACGGTGGATTTTGACCGAAGTTACCGGATTCTGTCCCGCAATATCTCAGGAGGAAAATTCATCCCCTCCGAAGAAGAAACAGGGTAAAAGACCAATGAGCAGCATCAGACTGGAAGAGGTAGTAAAAAAATTCACTGATAAGGAGATCTCCCTGTTTAAAAAAAGGGGCCGAGAGATCAAAACCATCTTTGCCCTCGATCATCTCTATCTAGAGGCACGAGAGAGTGAAATCTTATGCGTTATTGGACCAACCGGATGTGGAAAAACCACTCTTCTTAAGGTGATTGCAGGTTTAGAAAGAATTGATGAGGGAAATGTCTACTTTGACGAGGAGAATGTAAATGAAATTCCTCCTAAAGATAGGGGAATTGGCATGGTTTTTCAAAACTATGCTCTTTATCCTCACATGATTAGCAGAGAGAACCTGGCCTTTTCCTTCCGACTACGAAAATGGCCGGAGGATGCCATTGATGAGAAAATCCGTTTTACAGCCAACACTCTGGGAGTTGGTTTCCATGCCCTCCTGGGACGTTTTCCCAGGAACCTGTCGGCCGGGCAAAAGCAAAGAGTCGCCCTGGGAAGGTGCATCATCCGAAACCCAAGAGTATTTTTACTGGATGAGCCACTGTCTAACTTAGATGCAAAACTAAGATCAAAGACAAGAACAGAGATCAAACGCCTACTAGACAGATTTGGCATAACTACTGTCTATGTTACCCATGATCAGGCAGAGGCGATAACCCTGGCTGATAGAATAGCTATTATGCGGGAAGGTAGAATTGAGCAGGTAGGTAGCTTTAATGAGGTCTATTATCATCCTTCCAATCTATTTGTAGCCGGTTTTATTGGTGACCCTCCCATGAATCTCTTACCCTTAGGCTTAAGAGAAAATCCTTACGGCCTTTTCTTAAGTAATAACTTACGGGTACAACTACGAGGATCTCGGTTTGAAATCCTAAGGAAAAAAGGCTATTTGGGAAAAGAGATAATTCTTGGTCTTCATCCCGAAGAGATCAGATTAAGAGAAAATCTTCCTGTCTCGGAGAAAATCTGTTCCTTTAGGGCCCGGGTAGATGAGATTGAGCTCACTATACCCAGCATGCGTCTCTTTTTAAGCTCCGGCGAAGACAAGCTCACAGCTAATGTTGATCCCTCATCCAAGTTAAAGAAGGGTGAGGATATGGAATTTGCCTTCGACATCGAAAAAGTTAAGTTATTTGACCCCCACACTGGACTAGCTATTGTTAATTGATAAGAGGATCTCGGGACTCTTCCCCTAAGTACTTACCTTCATCCGCCTTATCAAACATTCTCTTCCGGTCTTTATTTCAAGAGAGGTCGAGTTACAGCGCGGACACCTGAGGAGGGGGAAATATATGTGAAAAAAAGAATCATCCCTCAGACTCATACTTCCCTCATACTCACACTTCTTACATTTTATTCTGGAGAAAATTTTCTTTATGTAAATCTTTGCCCCCTGGGCGGGGGTATCCTTAAAAAGCTCCTTTAACCAGAAATGAATCTGCTCAGGATTGAGAAAAGTCAACTCTCCCAGCTCAAGATTGACAGACAAAATTTCCCTCACCCTTTTCTCCTTAGCTTGTTTTAATATGGTCCTGGCGATGGCTTGAGAGACGGAAAGATCATGCATGATTCTTATTCTCCTAAATGAAAGCACTGCAGAGACAAGGGTTCTAAGGTTAAGATAATATTCTCAGACTTTTGTTAAAAAGACAAAGCCTGGATTATCTCTTTCATGCCTTTTCCAGCAATGCAGTTTGCCGGGATTACCTTGACGGCTGGATTAATCTTGTAGACGTCATCGGCTAACTTTTCCGGGGAGACCTTCATAGCTTCTGCTAGATCAATCTTATTAATCACCACTACATCGGCCTGGGAAAAGATATAAGGATGTTTTCTCACCATCCAGGGCCCTTCGGTAACAGAAACCACTACCATCCGGCAATGGGACCCAAGAGGAAAATCTGCTGGACAGATGAGGTTTCCCACGTTCTCTATAAATAAAAGGTCGAGAGCTCCTAAATCGAACTTCTTCAGAGCTTTCTTAATCAAATTGGCATCCAGGTGACACTCCTTGCCTGTATTGACCTGTATCACCTTTATTCCTTCCTTCTCAATCCTGTCTGCGTCAATGGTAGTGGTTAGATCCCCGGCGATAACCCCAATCTCATATTTTCCCTTTAAATGAGAGATTAGATTCTTAATTAAAGAAGTCTTCCCGGTCCCGATAGAACCCATTATATCTATAGCCACTATTTTATATTCATCTAAAATTTTTCTGTTTCGTCGTGCCAGTTCTTCATTTTTCCTGAGTAAATCTTCTTCTAATTCAATATCGAAGATCTCCCCTTCCTCTGCTTTGATTGGCTCCATAAATGCCTCCTTCTTTGCTTTATATCCAGCCTTTTCTTTTCAGTACCGTAGCGGCCGCTCCCAGGGCACCGGTATTGTCGCCAAGTTTTGCCGGAACTATCCTCACTCCCCTGATAGCAGCCTCAAGGGCGTATTTTCGAGCATATTTTCTTACCGGTTTGAATAAAAGATCGCCAGCAGCAGTCATTCCACCTGATAGAATGACCACCTCCGGGTTTAGGATGTTAACTAGGCTGGCAATACCTATTCCCAGGTATCTGGCCGTCTCCTCAACTATCCTCTGGCTAAGCTCATCTCCTCTTTCAGCCGCCCGGTATACCAGCTCACAGGTAATATCTTCCAGGTGGTCATGCACTAATTCCCGGAGAAGAGTCTTTCTCCCCGCTTTTATGAGAGAAGCTGTACGCTTTATTACCCCAGTTGCTGAAGCATAAGCCTCTAAACATCCTCTTTTCCCACAACCACAAACCAGCCCTCCCTCGTGGATTATCATATGACCTATCTCGGCAGCCGTGTCCCAGGCTCCGTGAAGAACCTCTCCCCCAATAATTATTCCTCCTCCTATTCCTGTACCCAGGGTTAATAAAACTAAATTATCTACCTTCTTTCCTGCTCCTATCCACCATTCAGCTAAAGCGGCAGCATTAGCATCATTTTCCAAAAAGATAGGTAGTTTAAGCTGATCTGCTAAAAGGCTAACCAAGGGTACATTATTCCACCCAGGAAGGTTAGGGGCAAAATGAATTATCCCCTTTTTTGTATCCAGAGGTCCGGGACTGCCAACTCCTACTCCTTTTATAGAGGTGGAAGAAATCCCTTGTGACTGTCCTTTTTCGAGGACGGTCCTCACCGAGTTCACTATCTGAGAGAGAGTTTTTTCCTTACCCTCCTGGGCCAGGGTAGCTCGGGTATCCTTCCCTACAACCTTTCCTTCACCATTAATAAGAAGAGAAACAATATTGGTCCCTCCCAAATCTACTCCCACGATATAATCGGAGGCGAATTTCATTTACCTTCCTTAAGAAGTTCTTTTAAGATCAAAGCCTTCTAGCAGTTTCTAAAATTTTATCAGAATCCCTCTTCTAGTCAACTAAAAGCACGATTAAAAGGGGTAAAGGATTAGAGGGATAGGTAGTTTTCTTTTGGGAGAAGAATCAAGAGTGGGGACTTTTATTCCACTTTGAATTCTATTACCGTGGCTGAATGGGCCGGGAAAACATAGCTAAATCTAGGACTGATGTTTTTGATTGTCTTATTCTTTATTTTGATTCTTTCTGGGTTATCAAAATCATTCATTGCCGTCACATCTGGACCGTTAAGCTCATAAACTTTTGCTTCTTCTTTAAGAGAAAAACCTTCTATGAAGATAGAGCACTCTATATCTTTCTTCAGGTGATAATTAACTGCGGCAATGTATAACTTATCTTTGCTTCTGCTCAAGGTGACTGAAGCATCCAAGTAGGGAACATTACTCAGCTTGAATTTTCTCTCGCCCAAAAGCGCTTTCCCTTCAATGTCGTAAGTTTCTGAAGTCACTAAAGGATTTAATACTATTTCTCCCGTGTGATTAACAAAAAGTTCAAAGGCCCGGTAAATGGGAGTAAGATAAAGACCCTGTTTATCTGTGTGGATGGCTCCCAGTACGTTTACTAACTGAGCCAGATTAGCCATAGTTACGCTCTGACATAGCTTATGCAAGGCAATAAACACTCCAGCGGCGAATAGTCCATCTTTTAGAGCATAATTCTCCTCAAGGTCATTTTCCGGATTGCTTCTATACCAGATGTTCCACTCGTCAAGGGCAATCTTCACCCTTTCTTCTTCTCTGAGCAAAGGTTGAGCTATCTCTATCACACTTTTGAGAACTTCCAGCCTTCTTTTCACCCAGTAGACAGAAGCCACTGTCTCGTAATAGTCATCTGAGCCCAGATACTGATGATTGGAAATGTAGTCTATGTATTTTCCCGCAGTTT
>JAUWXE010000012.1 GCA_030616535.1 Candidatus Aerophobota bacterium | reverse complement strand
TAGAGGAAAACAAAATGCAGCAAAAGGTTGAGAAAGCCCTGGCCAAAGTAAGGCCATCCTTGCAAGCCGATGGGGGCGATGTGGAACTGATTGAAGTTAGTGATGAGGGAGTAGTCAAGGTTAGACTCACCGGAGCCTGTGGAGGTTGCCCCATGGCAACGATGACTTTAAAGGCGGGGATCGAAAGAGTTCTTAAAAAGGAAGTTCCAGAAGTAAAAAGGGTGGAAGCCGTCTGAAAAGGAAGGTAGTGATGAGGGGCTATCACTGTTCTGGTCAATCTTCGATAAAGACTCTAAAGAAACAGCCACTTTATGTGGAACATTGGATATTTTTGGGAGTCTAATAAAGTAGTTGTAAAGCCTGGCCAGATAAAATAGCAGATCAAAGAGATGATCCTTAAGAAAATCACAAGAATAGGCAAGTTTGAAGCCGTATCAAGTAAGAAGCTAGAGAGAGTACAGAAAAAAAGCTGCACCTAAAGGAGGTATTCAAATGTTTATGGGAAAAGGAAGAATAGCCATGGTTTTGGTGGGTATTATGGTGGTCTCGGTCCTGATTTCTTCAGTGATTGCGGCCCCCTCGGTAGCCTCGGCCCGCACCCGGAGGCATGACCAACGGCAGCATCACCGGTATTACACGTACCGTAGGGATAGACCAAGGGAGACCATAAGAATAAGATTCACCGATAGAGATATCGACAGACTAATAGTCATTGGAGGAATTTATTTTTTGACCAAAGCAATTTCAGAGATAGGTCAGCGCCCTAGAGAAGTAGTCTATGTTTCCCCGCCTCCCTCTCGCTGTATCTATGTTCCTTCGCCACAGCCCACTTACACTCCTTCCGTTTCTACCACTGTTGTCACTGTAAGAAATGCTACCAATTGGTACGTTTTAGTAGATATCGACGGAATGGAGTTGAATCTTTACCCCGGAGGTGGTGAACAGGCTATCTCCTGGACCTATACCGGAAGAGGACATTATATCCAAGCGTGGGCATATCTAGATCCCTGGCACCAGCAATTAGTAGGAACTTATCAAGGAAATTTAATCGGTTATCAGATTCCCTGGAGACTAAATTTTGACTATGGTTCATTTGCTTCTTCGGTAAATTAGATTGAAAGGAGCTCACTGCTATAATAGCTCTGGTTATTTGAAAGAAAAGAAGTTGACAAATTAAGAAGTTACGCTACTGTCTGACTTGATATTCAAGACTATAAAATTTGTTTTTACGCAGATGAAAACCCGAGATTAGAATCGGCGGATAAAGCTTACCATCAATGTATGGAAATAATTTCCTACATACAATAGTGAAATGGAAAATGTATCCTTCCTTATTGCCTTAGGGGCAGGAATCCTTTCCTTTCTTTCCCCTTGTGTTCTCCCCCTCCTTCCTTCCTATCTTTCCTTTATTACCGGAATCTCCTTGGATGAGCTAATTAGAGAGGGAAGAAACCCCAGGGTAAGAAGGATTACCATGATTCACTCCTTAATGTTCATTCTTGGTTTTTCTCTTATTTTTATTCTCCTGGGAGCCTCAGCTTCTCTGGCGGGAAAGATCCTCATTAAATATCAGGGATGGATAGCCAGAATAGGAGGAGCCTTTATTATCCTCTTGGGTATCCAATTTACCGGACTGATTAATCTAAATTTCCTTCAAAAGGAGAGGAGGTTTCATCTTAAGGAAAAGCCAATGGGCTATCTTGGCTCTTCCTTAGTGGGGGTAGCCTTTGCCGCTGGTTGGACCCCCTGCATCGGCCCTATTCTTGCCTCTATCCTCTTTTATGCCTCTGCCACTAATTCTATGCTATCCGGCATTGCTCTTTTAGCAGTTTATTCGGTAGGGTTTGCCTTGCCTTTTTTCTTAGTTTCTTTAGGCTTGGAAGCTTTCTTAGAGCGTTATCAGAAGCTAAAGAGACACCTGCAATTAATTTCCTTAATAAGCGGTATTTTTCTGGTCGGGGTAGGGATTCTCCTAATGACCAATTATTTCCTGATTTTAACAGCCAGCTTTAATCGGTGGCTCTCCTTTTTAAGCAGGTTCAGTTTTTAAGGGATCAAGCTAAGATGGCGGCCTGAAATCCAATGGAGGGAGAAGACGACGAAGCTAAGAAAATGGATCATGGTAGGGGTTGTTTCGCTAGTAGCTGTTTTCCTTGTTTATTTCTATCTTTACACCTTGTCTGTGAAAATGAAGAAAGTGGAGGAAGAGAAGTACAGAGGTTTCTTTTCATCTTTGGGTGTTCAAAAGATCAGTCCTTCGGTAAAAGCAAAGGATTTTACCCTGGGGAATCTGGAAGGATCTCCGGTGAGCCTAAAGGATTTTCAAGGAAAAGTCGTCTTCCTCAATTTCTGGGCTACCTGGTGTCCTCCTTGTCGTGCAGAAATGCCCGCTATGGAGAAACTATGGCAGAAATTTAAGGAGGAGGACTTTGTGATTCTGGCTGTGGATGTTAGAGAGGGAAAAGAGAAGGTAAGCTCCTTTGTGAAGGAGAATGGATACACCTTCCCCGTACTTTTAGATTCCAGGGGTGGAGCAGCAAATACTTATGGTATCACAGCTATCCCCACCACTTATCTCCTCGATCCAGAGAGAAGGATAGTAGGCAAGGTCCTGGGAGCCAGAGATTGGGCAAGCCAGGATGCTTTTAAGCTCATAGAACAACTTCTGCCAAACTCAGCAAGTTCTTGACCATCTTTCCTCAATTTACATAAAATATAAAATCTATCATCTCCGACCCCTCACCATTCTATCAAACCTATTTGATTAAAAGGCGAACTTCGTATATAATTGGCAGTAACGATTTATAAACAGTTGGCATTAACAGGTAATAAGCTATGCATAGCAATCAAGATAAGAGGTTAATCCGTCAACTGAGCGGTATTGATGTATTTTGCATTGCAGCTGGTGCAATGATCAGTTCTGGTTTGTTTATTCTTCCTGGGCTGGTTTATGCTAAAGTTGGACCAGCGGTAATTTTAGTCTACATTCTAGCGGGTGTAGTAATCTTACCTGCATTATTTGCCAAGGCTGAACTGGCCACGGCTATGCCCAGAGCTGGCGGCAGTTATTTCTTTATCGAGCGAAGTATGGGTTCGGCAGCGGGCACAATAGGCGGGTTTGCCAGTTGGTTCTCGCTTAGTCTTAAAAGTGCATTTGCATTAGTTGGCATTGGTGCATTTACAACATTGATCAATCCAAATATTACCAACTGGCAGATTAAATTCATTGCTGTCGGATTTTGTGTATTTTTTATAATTCTTAACTTGATAAGTGTCAAACTCACGGGAAGGTTTCAGATTTTTCTGGTAACTCTACTTTTCATTTTATTATTCCTCTATATCTCTCGTGGGTCGATGTCACTCAATGTTCACAGGTATACACCGTTTATGCCCTTTGGTAAGAGGGCACTATTTGCAGCAGTGGGTATGGTCTTCATATCATTTGGCGGACTCACAAAAGTTGCCAGCGTTGCCGAAGAGGTCAGGAATCCTGCAAAGAATCTTCCCTACGCAATGATCTTGGCATTCTGTACGGTACTACTCCTTTATGGGTTAACCATTTTTGTAACCGTGGGTTTACTCGATGAGCACCAATTTGCCCATTCACTTACCCCCATATCAACCGGTGGATATAAAATCTTTGGCACAGTTGGTAGCATAATTATGGCATTGGCAGGAATACTTGCTTTTGTTTCTACTGCTAACGCTGGCATATTGTCTGCCTCACGCTTTCCTATGGCCATGAGTCGTGATCAGCTCTTACCGGAATTTTTTGCCAAGGTAAATAAGCGATTCAACACACCCCATTTTTCTATAATATTTACCGGAATTTTTATGATAACGGTTATACTCTTTCTGAATCTTGAAAATCTTATAAAAGTGGCCTCTGCCATGAAAATCATATTGTTTATATTCGTGCTCCTGGCATGCATTATTATGCGGGAGTCGAGAATTTTGAATTATAAGCCAGCATTCGTTTCGCCCTTATATCCCTGGTTACAGACCTTCGGACTGATTAGTTATGGTTTTTTCTTATATGAGATGGGCAGTGTGGCCCTTTGGGCAACAGGTGGATTCATCGTTGCCAGCCTTCTATGGCATAAGATTTACATTCGTGAAAGGCTTATGCGCAAGTCTGCCTTAATACATATTGTTGAGCGCGTTACCGCTAAAGAAATAGCCGGTGATTCGTTAGGCGCTGAGCTACGCGAAGTTTTAAGAGAGCGTGATAAAATAGTTGAGGATAGATTTGACAAATTAGTGAAAGAATGTGAAATAATTGATATAGGTAGACAAATTACACTTACAGAATTTTTCACCACTGTGGCAAAGAAAATCGCTGAACGATTAAAGACTAATCCCAAACAATTGCTCGATTCTTTTATTGCACGTGAGAAGGAGTCAACAACAGAAATACGACCTGGGCTGGCCATTCCACATATGACTATTGATGGTGAGCATAAATTCGAGTTGGTTATAGCAAGATGCGAGGCTGGTATTAATTTCACTCAAGACTTGCCACCTGTCTATGCTGCCTTCGTATTAGTTGGCTCGCGTGACGAAAGGAACTTCCATTTGCGTGCATTATCAGCCATTGCACAAATTGCGCAAGATCCAGATTTTGACAAGAACTGGCTACGCGCTAAAAACATTGAGGAGTTGCGTGATATCATACTTCTGGCAAGAAGGCATCGTGAAAGGGCCTAAGAGTTCAGAGGTTGAATAATAGTTTTTTTTATTACACCCCTTGGTATTTTTACTCCACAGCTTCTCTTAAACTTCTTCCTGCTTTAAATTTAGGGGCCTTCTTCGCCGGGATCTGTAATTCTTTTCCTGTTCGAGGGTTCCTTCCTCTTCTTGCCTTTCTTTCCATAACCTGAAAAGTGCCGAAGCCGACCAAAGTAACTCTTTCTTCTCTGACCAGGGAGTCGGTTATAGCTGAGATTATTGCATCAACCACTTCCCTGGACGCCTTCTTTGTTAGTCCTGTCTGGTCGGCTACTTCCTCTACTAATTTCGCTTTGTTCATTACCTTCCTCCTTTGTGAGTTTTGGCTCGCTTGTATTTTAGCGAAAAAGTGAAGAGTGTCAAAAAGTCTTTTCGAGAGGCTGTATTTTCCTTACTCGGCGGAAAGGTCTTCCTTCATTCGCTCGAAATCTTCTTTGATGATCTCTCCCCGGGCGTAACGGCGTTTAAGGATCTCCAGAGGTGATTCGGGAGTGACCGAAGGACCCGACTCGCCGGTGATCTTTTCCAGTTGAAACTCCCAGTGTTCATGAGTCTCAAAATGAAGGTTCGGATCGTGGAAGAGCACATAGCACCACCAGATACCCCAGACCATATTGACTCCGGGAATGATCATTAGCACGATGTACAAGGCCATATTGCGGGGAATCAGCGGATGTAGAATCTCAGGATCAAAGGAGATTCCTTTTTCCTTTAGTTTTTGGGATACGCGGCGAAAAAACTCTAGTTCCCCCCGCTCGTGAATAGCATAATCGAGAGTAAGCCAGTACCAGCAGACCAGAGTTAGGATGAACCCCACCAGGCCGAAGATATAACTGAAAACGACCCAGAGAACGAAAAAACTGGTGCTGCGAAGTTGTTCCCGGAGACTCAGTTGCATGTCGGAGCTGGTCCAGTCAGCCAGATCAATTTGGTGTTTTTCTCTCAGCCAGCGGGAAAGACTCATCTTAAGTCGCTTAGCTCGCTCGATGTGATCATTTCTTCTGCTGTATAGCTGCCACTGGTACCACCAGTGGACGATGGACAGGGCAATTCCAATTGCCACCATAGGTATGATCCATCCAGCCAGGTGAAGTGGAAACCAGGGACCAAAGTAAGGATAGGGACCAAGGGGATATTGAGCCCTCCAGGGCATACGATGGGCCCAGTAGATTCCCATTGAGGCAGCTACGGCAATCATTAGACCCACCAGGATCAAAATAATTACCAGGTAGATACCGAAAGAGAGTCGGCGATCGGTCTCTCTCCTCCTTCTTAGCTCAGGAATGCCATTAGCCATAGTCTATCCTCCTTTTCCATACTCTGTAATGCTGGTGAGGCTCTTGGCTTAAGGGTTTCCATAAAAGACCTCTAGCCTAAAAGAGTCCTTTCCCAATTCTTCTTAAGACTCCTTGTTTTATAGTTTTAAGGCTAGCTTTCGGGCCTAGGTTTTCTTTATTCTTCAGAAAGATCCCGCTTCATTCTTTCAAATTCCTCTTTGGTAATCTCTCCCCGAGCGTAACGTCTCTTAAGAGCCTCCACTGCCTCTTTTTGACGGTGATGCTGCTGAGGCCACCAGAGAAAATCCCACCGTTGACCCCACTTGGTTCGGTGGGTAATGATGCTGACTCCAATTGCAACCAGGACTAATGCCCAAAAAATTCCCCAGAGATTTCCGGCTATGAGAACTCCCAAAGTCTTTAATAGAAGAAGAATTCCTACAATCACCAGTACTACCCCAAACCACATCGGATAACCTCCTTAATTGACATCACTAGATTTTCAAACCAAAGCTTCAACCCACAGGCTAATCATGGCAATTTTTCCCATTTCTTTTTGTCTCTTTGACGGTCATAAGCCCCTTTGCTGGCAAATACTTGTTCTCTTCTACCTTTATGTCTGATTTTTCTGATTATCTTTAATAGATCAATTTTTATTTTCAAATGATGGCTCCTGCGGGGAAAGTCCCTCGATACGCGTATAAATCTTCTAAATAATAATACCTTTCTGAGAAATCAAGATCTGGTTTTGTTTATTCCTTGGCAGATGAGGGTTTAATCGAACTAATGAGCATTCGGGCTTTTTCTTCTTCTGATTCCTGGACCAGAATTTTGATCCCTCCAAAAGGAATGGAGGTACCATAGATCAAAGCCATGTTCTCATCAGCCAGAATACACTTTATTCCGTTATCCTCGAGCAAAGATTTAATCAACCGGGCCTTTAGAAGATCGATTGTGGAATAAATCTCAACCAATATCGTGCTCCTTCCTTTCGATTTGAACTATGCGGGGAAGATAACCTTCACCCCTTTGAGTCTTTTTGTCGTACCAGTGAACTCCGAGAAAACCAAGAAGAAAGAAAGCGATGCCCAACCCAGCCTGCCACCAAGACCGTAGACCCAGCCATCCGGAGAGCAGGTATCCTGAAAAAATGCCAACAAATAAGCCGAGTAAAGGTATCATAAATACCATAAAGGATATTTTAACAACTTTCCCGGGCGGGGTCTCAATTCTAACTTTATCCCCTACCCTGGCTCCCTTCAAGTTATTCACCTCCATCAACATAAAATCTTTTCCCCACCCTGAACAAATCCCACATTTGTCACATAATGATTTTCGCTCCAGCCTCACCTTTGCTTTTCCAGGAGAAATAGTGGTAACTAATCCCCACTCTCCTTCTCTTTCTTTCTGCAATCCAGGCCCCCTACATAAACTTCTATTCTTAAGTAAATATAGTTCATTCACCCAGCTTGTCAACTTCTTGAGTATAACTGGACACTGCCAAATTCTTCGTAGACGACAACCCAAAAAGAGTTGACAGATAGGCAAATTTGAATATGATATATCATAGTAACATGATATGGTGATGTAATGCAGAAAATCCTGGAGATTTTGAAAATCTTATCCGATGAGGTCAGGCTAAAGATAGTCTCTCTTTTAGCAGAGAATGAACTTTGCGTATGTGAGCTTATGGAAGCTCTGGAAATGAGCCAGTCCCGTATTTCCAATCATCTAAGAATTCTTAGAACAACAGGGATAATAGAGGCAAAGAGAGAGGGAAAATGGATATTTTACTCTGTGGCCAGGGATACAACGGATAAGGCATTGTGGAAAATTGTTCAAACCATTGTGGACAAGGTAGACAAAGGAGATTATCTCACCAAAGAGAAAATACTTATAAAAAAGCTTATATCCAAAAGAGGAGAACCCGGACATTGTCCTCTTCCTTGCTGAAGGTGAGAAGGAGTGAAAAATGGCTTCCGAAAGAAAAGTTCAGGAGAAAAAACTTAGTGTATTTGAGAAATACCTGACCGGATGGGTATCCCTGTGTATCATTGTGGGAATCCTTATAGGAAGAACCTTCCCCTCATTTTCTGTTTGGCTGGATAAGATGAGCATAGCCCAGGTTTCCATTCCTATTGCTATCTGTCTTTTCTTTATGATGTATCCAATTATGGTTAAAATTGATTTTTCCCAGGTGATAAAAACAGGAAAGACCCCCAAGCCAGTGCTATTAACCTTATTTGTCAATTGGGCTATAAAACCGTTTTCCATGTTTTTTATTGCCTCTTTTTTTCTGGGAGTTTTATTTCGTCCCCTTATCCCAGGAACAGAGATTATCCGAGGACAGGAGGTGCCACTCTATCGTTCCTATATCTCAGGCGCTATTCTTTTAGGAATTGCCCCCTGCACCGCAATGGTCCTGATGTGGTCCTATCTTGCTCGTGGAAATGATGGCCTTACCTTGATTATGGTAGCTATCAACTCCTTGACCATGCTCTTTTTATACGCTCCCTTAGGTGGGTTCTTATTAGGAGTTAACAGGATGCCTATTCCCTGGCAAACTATAGCTTTATCTGTCCTAATCTATGTGGGACTTCCTCTTTTAGCGGGATATTTCTCTCGTAAACAGATTATTAAGAAAAAAGGTATAAAGTGGTTTAAAGAGAAATTTATCCACCAACTCACCACAGTCTCCATTATGGCTCTTCTGGTCACGTTAGTTGTTCTTTTTTCTCTTAAGGGTGAGGTCATCTTGAAACATCCTCAGAGCATTGGTCTTATTGCTATACCTCTATTCGTCCAGATCTGCTTCATCTTTGCCATAGGTTATGTTCTGGCAAAACTTTTAGGCCTTACCTACGAAAATGCTGCTCCTGCTGCCATGATTGGAGCATCCAACCATTTTGAGGTAGCAATTGCCACCTCTACCATGCTCTTTGGCCTTGCCTCAGGTTCATCTTTAGCCACAGTGGTAGGAGTTTTAGCTGAGGTTCCCATAATGCTTATGCTGGTAAAGATATGTCTTGCTACCAGGAACTGGTTTAAAAGAGCACCTGAATTTATCCCATTAGGAAGAAGGGAAATTTAAGAATTAAAATTCACTGATTCTGAAGAAAATACTCTTCCCTGAAGGGAACCAGCTGATAATCTATTTCAATATTTCCCTTACCTCTTTAATAGTCTTATTTAAAATGTCAACCACGGCCCGGGAGCTAATGGTAGCCCCGGTTATGGCCTGGACTTGATTGGGCTTTTCGGGGGGTTTACCCTTAATGAGCTGAACGAGGGGCCTGATTACGAGATCCCTGAATTGATCCTGGAAGGATTTTCCGGTGATCTTTGCTCCTAGGCCTGGGGTCTCCACCGACTCCAGAATCTCTATTCCTTTGGTTTTTTCGAACTCAGGATCCAAACCAATCATTACCTCAATGGTACCCTGATATCCCGGCCCTTTTCCCGTGAAGGCGTATCCGATGAGCCGTCCTGAAGAATCAAATCCCTTATAAATCGTTTTACCTTCTTTCACCACAGTCTCATAACTCTTTCCCCCAGGTAATACCTCAAAAATAACTGCTCTGAGGGCCTTTTTCCGATTTTCCTCTATTCGGGGCTGGGCATAGCGGTATATTCCCACCAGAGCCCCTCCGGAGAGTACACCTACTATGGATAAGACAAGAACCATCTGAACCGATTTTCTCAAAGTTCCCTGCTCCCAAAGATCTTTGGCTTGATATATCTATCTAATAAAGGGGTAAAGGCATTCATAAGAAGAATGGAAAACATTACCCCTTCCGCATATCCTCCCCAATTACGAATGACTACCACCATAATTCCTGCTCCCAGGCCAAAGATCCATCTACCGAGCTTAGTAACGGGGGTGGTAACCGGATCAGTGGCCATGAAGAAGGCTCCCAGCATTAGCCCTCCCGCTAAAAGACTAAACAGGGGAGTTCCGTAGCGATGGGGACCAGTTAAATAAAATATTCCGCTTAATAGGGCCACAATACCTAGATAGGAAAGGGGGATCCTCCAATCAATATATCTTCTAATGAGTAAATAGGCTCCTCCTATAAGAAGAGCCAGGGCTGAGGTTTCTCCTAATGAACCTCCCACATGGCCATAGAAAAGTTTAATAAGAGAAGTTGATTGAGATTCGAACTTCATGAGTCCCAGAGGGGTAGCCGTAGTTATGGCTGCCAGACTAAAAGGCTTTACCCAGGTGGTCATAAGGACGGGGAAGGTAGCGGCCAGAAAGGCTCTTCCAATGAGGGCAGGATTGAATATATTGTATCCCAGTCCCCCGAATATCTGTTTACCCACGATAACAGCAAAGATCGCTCCTAAGGCGGCGCTCCATAAAGGTAAGGTGGGAGGAAGAATCAAAGCTAAAAGAAGGCCGCTAAGGAGAGCGCTCGGTTCCTTAGGAAAACTTTTGCCTCTGAGCCACAAGAAAATATATTCTGCGGCCAAGCTAACCAGACTACAAACAATGATCAACTTTACTGCCTGGAGGCCGAAAAAGTAAATACTGGCCGCCACCGCTGGACTAAGAGCGATTATCACTCCCCACATCAGTCTGGCTACGGTAAGACTATCTCGGATGTGTGGAGAAGAGGAGAGGATGAGGATCCTTTGGGGGGTTTTATCTTTTTCCATGGCTGATTAATCCTGGTGTTATGGGAAATATTTCTATTTGTCTATTGCAAAGAGAGCCTGAAACTTTCCTTAATCAGGTCGATTTTCCCAGAAAATAAGATAGAGTTTCTAGTTGCATACTCAAGTCTACGTTCTTTAGTCTTATCTCTTTGGGAACGGATATTCTCACCGGAGCAAAGTTTAAGATTCCTTTTACTCCACCTTTCGCTAATTTGTCAGCTACCTCTTGAGCAGCCGTGGCCGGAGTAGTAATAACACCTATCTTTATCTGCTTCTCTGATAGAACCTGTGGAATCCTGTCTACATGCTGAACCTTTATTCCCCGCCACACCTTCCCAATCTTTGATTTATCCCTGTCAAAGGCTGCTCTTATCTCAAATTCCTCTCTTTTAAAACCGGGGTAGGTGAGAAGTGCTGCTCCTAGATTTCCTATTCCCACTATGGCTATTCCCCAGGTTGAATCGAGTCCCAGAATATGGCGAATTTCCTGTTTGAGTTTTGCTATTCTATAGCCCTGACCAGGAACACCGAACTCCCCAAAATAGGCAAGATCCTTTCTTACCTGTCCATCGGAGGTTCCCACCAGGTCAGCCAACTCCTGGGATGAAAGAATATTATCCTCCTCCAGGCCCTTGATAGCTCTCAGGTAAATGGACAGCCGTTCCACAGTCACCTCTGGCACTCTAAATCTGGGCATCTTTTTTCCTCAAAATTTTCCTTCAGCAGATCCGGGGAAGCTGATCCCCGGAAAGCATATCCAGTACCCTGGTAGTACCGATACAGGTTCTTAGATACACTTTTCCTCTAGGCTCAGGGGTCATCTTACCAATGATCTCACTTTCCTTCCCCAAAGGATGGGATCGTAATATTTTGACGATCTTTTTAGCTTCTTCATCCTTTACAATAAATATAACCTTCCCTTCGTTAGCCAAATAGAGGGGATCAAAACCAAGCATCTCGGAGATAGCTATAGTTTCTTGCTTAAAGGGAATTCTTTCCTCCCATAGTTCAATGCCAAACTCTTTCCCTATAGCTATCTCATTTAATATGGTGGCTACCCCACCGCGAGTTGGATCACGCATTAGCTTTACCCCGGAGGATTGACTCAAGACCTTCTCAATTAAATCATTTAAGGGAGCACAATCACTCTTTACCTCGGTACGAAAATCAAATTCTTCCCGCCCAGAGAGAGTGGCAATGGAATGATCTCCTATGCTCCCGTTGATGACGATCTTATCTCCTGCTTTAATTCTGGGTGAGGAGCTTTCACTCCTGGTAGACAGGAGGCCGATCCCGCTGGTATTAATAAACAATCCATCAGCACTTCCATGCTCGACGACCTTGGTATCCCCGGTAATGATTTCAACCCCGGCATTATCCGCTGTTTGCCTCATGGAAGAGATAACTCTTTTTAGAATAGAGAGACTGAGTCCCTCCTCAATAATAAGACTACAGGAAAGAAAAATCGGCTTTGCCCCCATTACGGCTAGATCATTTATGGTTCCGCTTACGGCTAATTTTCCAATATCTCCCCCCGGGAAAAAGAGGGGCCTGATGACGTAGGAATCAGTAGTGAATGCCCACTTAGTTCCTCTGTGATCAAATACGGCGGAATCGGTTAATTCTCTCAAGAATTTATTATCGAATGCGGGCAGGAAAACCTCTCTTATAAGATCATGCAATAATTTTCCCCCACTTCCATGAGCTAAGAGAATTTTTTCTTTCATTCCGAGCCGGATATTTTTATAAAGATTATAGCTTCTGAGTTTCTTTGTCAAGAATTATTTCTGGCTCAGATAAGACCCGCAGAGTAAAGAAGGAAGGTTGATTTTCATCCGCTGAAAAGACAGTCCTAGACTGATAAATATTTATAATAGGCGGCGCAGGTTCCCTCTGCTGAAACCATGCAGGCTCCTAGAGGGTGAGATGGATGGCAGACTTTTCTAAAAAGGCGGCAGTCCAGGGGGGTTTTCAGACCTCGAAGGATATCTCCGCAGATACATCCAGGATTCTCTCGAGATTCTTCAATACTTAGGGGATATTTTTTTTCGGCATCGAAACTTCCGTATTTTCCCCTGATTTTAAGTCCACTTTGTTCAATTTCTCCAAGTCCCCGCCAATTAGAGCTTTCCGGCTCAAATACCTCTGCCATCAGCGCCTGTGCTTTCAGATTCCCCTCCCAGGTTACGGCTCGATTGTATTCATTTTCCACCTTAGCCTGACCCGATTTGATCTGGGAAAGGATCAAATAGATACTTTGCAATATATCAATCGGCTCAAACCCGGCTACTACGCAAGGGACCCCGTAATCACGAGACAAAAATTCATATATTTTACTCCCGGTAATGGTGCTTACGTGCCCGGGGCAAATGAAGCCATCTATTTTTAGCTCATGATCCTGGACTAAGGCACGCATTACGGGGGGCATTATTTTATGACCGCTCAAGACAAAGTAGTTACAAAGTTTATCTTCAGCAGCAGTGAGGATGGAAGAAGCCACCGTAGGGGCAGTTGTCTCAAATCCGATACCAATAAAGATGACTTTCTTTTCCGGATTCTGATGGGCAATCTTGAGTGCTTCCAGGCAAGAATAAACTACCCTTATCTCGGCCCCATTAGAAACCTCTTCAGCCAGACTTGATCTTGACCCGGGAACCTTAACCATATCCCCAAAGGTAGCCATAATCACTCCCTCTTTGCGGGCATAAGCTATAGCCTTATCCAGATAGTCATTAGCCGTCACGCATACCGGACAGCCAGGCCCGGCTAGAAGATGAAGATTATGGGGAAGTAGGTCCTTAATTCCATACCTGAAGACGGCCATAGTGTGAGTGCCACAGACCTCCATGAGGGTAATCTTTCTATCAATATCAGCCATTAAGTGATCAATTGCTTTGGTGAGTTTATCTACTAGTTCTTTTTGCCGAAATTCATCAAGATACTTCATTTCTTAGGTCTTTACATCTCAAGAGAGGCTAGTATCTCAAGAAGCTCTTCCGCCTCTTCCTTCTTAACTTTGCTTATGGCAAATCCCGCATGTAATAAAACATAATCTCCCACTTTTACTTCGTCTAAGAGAAGGAGACTCACCTTCCTTTTCACTCCCCCTGCCTGTCCAATTCCTATTTTACCCTTAATTTCTATTATTTTTACGGGGATAGCTATGCACATACTTTACTCCTGGCGTGGGCGATTACCGCCTGGCCTAAAGAGATACCTCCATCGTTAGGAGGGACCTGATGATGGGTATAGACTGAGAATCCAGCTTTAGTCAAGAGATTACAGGTTTTTCTCAAAAGATAGACATTTTGAAAAACTCCTCCACTTAAGGCAACCTCGTTTAAACGCTGGTGTTCTCTAATTTTCCTGCAAGTTTGAAGGATGATCCTGCCTATGGTATTGTGGAAGCGAGCAGCGATGATTTCTTTTCCTTCATGATTTATTAAATCAGAGACTATGGATTCGATAATAGCTTTTGGATCAATGAGGATAATTTTTTCTTGAGAGCTAATTTCAAAAGGATAGCTCCCTTTTTCTTTCTCCTCCACCAACATCTCCAGCTCAATGGCTGCCTGACCCTCGTAATTTACCCTATCTCTGAGGTCTGTCAAGGCAGAGACCGCATCAAATAATCTACCCATAGATGAGGTAAGAGGTGAGTTAATTCTTTTTTTTATGATCTTCAAAAGAAGCATTATTTTATCTTTCTCCATTGTTTCAAGAAAAGGAAGAGGGAGACTCAGAAAATCAGGTCCATAGACCTCATTGAGGTAAGTCACGGCCATTCTCCAGGGTTCTTTGATAGCCATCTCACCTCCCGGCAGGGGCAGGTATTTTAGCTGGGCAACCCGGGTGAAATCTGTTAAATCGGCGAGCAAAAACTCTCCTCCCCAGATTTGCCTATCGGTTCCCAGACCAACTCCATCAAAAGCTACCCCAATTACCTTGCTTTCGGAGTGGTTGTCTATCAGGCAGCTTACAATATGGGCATGATGGTGCTGGACAGGAATAAGCTCAGGCTTAAAAGATGAATTCTGGCAAAACTCCTGGGCGAATTTGGTGGAGAGGTAATCAGGATGTAAGTCACAGGCAACTATGCGGGGCGAAGCATGAAATATCCTCAAAAAATGCTCTATTCCCTCTTCAAAGGAAGTAAGGGCAGAAAGATTTTCCAGATCCCCAATGTGATGGCTGAGAAAGGCATAATTTCGGGTAGCCAGACAAAAGGTATTCTTCAGCTCCCCTCCCACAGCCAGAACCGGCTCTTCAAAAAAGAGGTTCACCTTTATAGGCTGGGGCACATATCCCCTGCTGCGTCGAATAATCATCTCCTGGTTATGGAAGATTCTGGTCACCGAATCATCAATTCTCGTCTGGATTTCTCGGTTGTGGATAAGAAAATAATCGGCTATTCCTTCCAGTCTTTTGAAGGCATCTTTATTCTTGTAAGCTATAGGCTCATCGCAGATATTACCACTGGTCATAACCAAAACCATGCCAGCCTCCCGCAATAAAAGATAATGAAGAGGCGTATAAGGAAGCATCATCCCCAGGTATTTATTATGGGGTGCTATTTCATCCGGCAGCCGGCAGTTTTTTTTCTTCCTCAGGATAAGGATAGGTCTTCGAGGCGAAAGGAGGAGTCTTTGCTCGTATTCGTTGACCCGACAAAACTCTTTTATTTTCTCGACGTCCAAAGCCATGACGGCAAATGGCTTGTCTTCTCGGTATTTCCTTTTTCTTAAGGCTTCAACCGAGGCCTTATTAGCCGCATCACAGGCAAGATGAAAACCTCCTAATCCCTTGACAGCCACAATATATCCCTTTTTGAGGAGGCTGGCTACCTTCTTTATGGGATCGGAGGTGTGAATTCCCCTTCCTTTCCTATCAAACAAACTAACCCGAGGACCACAAACCTCACAGGCATTGGGCTGAGCATGGAACCTCCGATTAAGGGGATCATCATATTCTGACTGACATTCCGGACACATCTTAAACTCCCTCATGGTAGTGAGGAACCGATCATAAGGGATGTTTTTAATGATGGAAAAACGGGGTCCACAATTGGTACAGTTAATGAAGGGGTATTGGTACCTCCGATCGGCTTTATCAAAGAGTTCACGCAGGCAATCAGGGCAGATTGAAATATCGGGTGAAATAAGAGTAAATTTTTCTTTTTCCTTTCTGCTCTTTTTTATCTCAAAATGATGGTAGCCTATGGGAGAAAGCTTGCGGCAGTCTATTTTCTCGATTAAAGCTAAAGGAGGAGCATCGAGAGTTACATGCTCTAAAAACTCGGCAATCTTTTTTTCTTCTCCCTCTACCTCTATTTTGATTCCCGAGGTATCATTTAAGACGAAACCAGAAAGGGAAAATCTAGTAGCCAGCGAATAAATAAAGGGTCGAAAGCCTACCCCTTGCACTATTCCCGTAATATCTATAAAAAGTCTTTTTGACTTTTCCTTCTGCCGTCCTTTCTTTCTTTCAGTCAAAATCTTATTCATTTTTAAAGGTATCTTTCTGGAAGAAATCAGCCAAATCTCTTAAAGCCTTTTTTACCTCTGGACTTAATTTTTCTTCCAATTTGATAGATTTTGGTTGGATACCGAGTAGGTAAATCTTGGCCTCGGTCTCTTTTTCTAGATAGGAGCCAAGAAATCTCAAGGAGAGACGATGGGTAGATAAGCTGCCCTGAGGAATTTGCCGGATGGGAAAGAGCTTTACTGTTCCTGGACGACTGCCAAAATCGACCGCATCCACAATGATTACTAAATTCGGTTTCAGGTTGGCGATGGGAAGAAGGTAATTTTCCGGCATCTCCTCTCCATCGAACAAGAAAATTTCTTTTCCTGCATCCGGGAGTCTCTTTTTTAAAATCTCGATTAATTCAGGGCCGGCTGCGTCATCCCCTCTTATTCTATTACCAACCCCCAGAAGGACAACTCTTCCCTTAAGCTTATCTTTCAGTGCCTGAAGCGGCAAAGTATTGATACTGGATCTATCTTTAAAATAATTGTTTTTCATATTTTTGTGGAATTTTTAGTCTAGGAAGCCGCACTATTTTGGCCACTGCCTTTTCGGAAAATAATTATAAGCAAGAAAATACCGGTTAATTACAGCATTAGGCCATCTACTAATTATTACCATTCTTTTCTTTTTCAACCACTTACGCGAATCTATATATTGGGAAAAATTAATAAAATCTTTATAGCTTCCTTCAAATATTTTAGGCCAATTTCTGGCCAGGGGATGGCCTGGATTTTTAATGCTTTTACTTAATTCTTGGTATCTTTCAGGCATATTTTTTATTTTAAGTTTTTCGCCGATTTTTTCATAAAAAACTTGCGGCTTTAGCCTCTCCCATCCCAAAGGTAAAGACCCATGTCCACCCCATTGAACATTTATTCTTGCCCTTTGACGATGGAGGTTAGCATCCTTGACCGCTTCTTCTGTAAAAAACACAGCTCTATGAAAATATGTATATACCCCGGTTACTTTCCGGATATTTTGGTCAAATTCTATCCATACAACTTCATGATCCGAGGGATCATTATCTCCTGGATGGTCGATATCATCTTCCCAGAAAAGATTATAAGCAATAATTGGTTTTTCCGGATGAATTACTGCTACTAGATCCTTAAGGCCGAAAAATTCCTCTGGGTTTACAAACAGCCTTGGAGCATACTTATTTGCCAGTTTTAAATCATCCTCTGATGCGCTGCGTGGAGGGTCTAATTTTAACACCACTTCATATTCACCACTTGCTTCGGTTAATCTTCTCATCAGGTGGTAGGCATAACCAAGGCGATAATGATACCGAGTATTGTCGGGATCTAGCTG
>JAUWXE010000024.1 GCA_030616535.1 Candidatus Aerophobota bacterium | reverse complement strand
TGCTGGTATTCTGGCCACCGGCCTCTATGGGGCTGAGGAACTTACCATGCTTATAGATATAGGGACCAATGGAGAAATCGTCATCGGAAATAAAGACTGGATGATCTGTTGTTCTGCCTCCGCCGGCCCTGCCTTTGAGGGAAGCGGTGTAACATGTGGCATGAGAGCTGCTGAAGGAGCTATAGAGAAGGTGAACATTACCAAAGATGGGAAGATCGACTATACCACCATTAGAAATACCAAACCACGGGGGATATGTGGCTCTGGATTAATTGACCTCGTGGCTGAGTTATTCACCTTAGGCTTTATTGATAGATCTGGGAGATTAAATTCTCACAAAGATAAAAAAGTTAGGGAGAGAAATGGAGAGTTGGAATTTGTTCTAGTTTTTGCTGATCAATCGGCAACCGGAGAAGACCTGGTCATTGCCCAGCCAGATATTGACAATTTAATAAGAGCTAAAGCAGCTATTTTTGCTGCCATAAATATATTAATCGGTTCCCTTAATTTAAAATTTGAAGAGATAGGGAAAATATATCTAGCGGGAGGATTTGGAAACTACCTTGACAGAGAGAAGGCTCTTGCTATAGGACTCATACCAGATTTATCTTTAGAGAAAGTTCAATTCGTGGGGAATACCTCCGTTATGGGAGCGAAGATGGCTCTATTCTCTAGAGAAGCTCTTAACGTATGTTATAAGATTAGTCGAAAGATAACCTACTATGACCTTATTACTCACCCCAATTACATGGATGAGTTTATGTCGGCCAAATTCTTGCCCCATACAGATCTGGATAAATTTCCCCATTTAGGTATCGGACCCAAAGGCAGCTGGCAAAGAAAGTGGAAAAAATGAAAAGTGATATAGAAAGATGGCTAAAAGAAGACGGCGAGAAAGTTTTGAGCGAGATAGGCATTAAAGAAGGTCAGGTCATTCTAGATTTTGGATGCGGTTCAGGAATTTATTCTTTACCTGCTGCAAAAATAATCGGGACCCAAGGAAAGATTTATGCTCTGGATAAAAATAAAACCGAGCTCAATGAATTGATGCGGAAAGCCAAATCAAAAAACTTAAGAAATATAAAAATAGTGAAGACATCAGGCGAGCTAAAAATTCCTTCGGGAGATGAATCTATTGATATGGTCTTACTTTACGATGTTCTGCACTCTTACTACCTCTCAGCGGACGAAAGAAGGCATCTATTGAGGGAAGTCTACAGGGTTTTGAAGTCCGATGCATTGCTTTCAGTTTATCCAGAACATATGGAATCGGAGGAGATTAAGAGGGAAATAGAAGAGGCAAGTTTTTATTTTGAAGTTGAATATTTTAAAACAATTATTCACGACGACAGATACACACAAGGTCATATTTTAAATTTTAGAAGATCTGGTGAATAAAATGACAATGCCGGCCTCCCTTTTCTGGTAATTAGAAAGGAAGGACAGATTGTTAAATTTTGAGGAAATAGACAAAGCAAGAAAACTCCTGGGATTCCCCCAGCAAGCTACTTTGAGTGAGATAAAAGATGCTTACCAGAGAAAAGCTAAAGAGTATCATCCGGATAAACAGAGGCCTGGAAAAAGAAAAGAGCCCAGTCAAAAAATGGCCCAGATCAATAAAGCCTATAAGATCCTTATGGACTACGTTGAAAAATACACATTCTGCTTCAGTGAAGAAGAAGTGAAAAGAAACGACCCTGACCGAGACATAAGGCGATTTTCTAAAGATTGGTTAAGAGGGAGATAAAGGGCTTTTAGGTAAGAATTATCAAAAGACTTGGTTAGAATGAGAAGGGTGCATTAGTTGAGGGAACAATGATGGAAAAGAGTGAGAGAACATCCTTATTTTCGGTGGGAATAAATATTATCCTGTTTTTTCTCAAGTATTTCTTAGGCGTATTTTCGGGAAGTCTCGCTCTCATAGCCGACTCTATACATTCTATATCTGATGTCATTGGTTCAGTGGCAGTTTTTATTGGCCTAAAGATTTCCAAGAGAAAAAGCAAAGCTTTTCCCTACGGACTCTATAAAGTGGAGAATTTAATTGCCCTAGTTAGCTCTTTTCTCATTTTCTTCGCCGGTTATGAGATCATTACCTGGGCAGTCAAGGGCAAGGGAGTTCCTCTGCTAAAGAATTTATCCCCTACCCTAGCAGGTATTTTTTCGATTTTCGTCATCATCTACGGTTTCATGCGATACGAAAGGAAGATGGCCAAGACGACCGGCTCTCCTTCGCTTGCCGCCGATGCTGAGGAGTACAAAACAGATTTATATTCCACTCTGGTCATTCCTGGTGTAGAGGTTACCCTCACCTCAAAATCTGATTTAAAAAAGGTAATGGCTGAATTGAAAATAGAGGCCGGTTTAGTAACTGATCTAAGATAAAACCCAACGCTTTTCAAGCCTGCAAGAAGAGTCGTTTGGTTTCATTTGTTTCATTGCCAAAGACTGCCAAGCGGGAGTCTAAAAACTGGGCGGATCTATCTCTCTATCTCCTACCTCGTATAACTGTATCACTGTGGGTTTTGTCGGGATAATTCGGAGAGACCCATTGCCATGGCTGGAAATTTGCTGGTCAATCTGAACCACCGATTGGGTGGGGATTCCCTCAAGATTGTGAACGGGAAATCATTTTAGTTCGGTCACTTGCTCCGACAATTGAGAACAGCCAACCATTGAGGCTCAAGGATTTTTGGTAGATTCTGTTAAGAGTTCTTGAAAACAGAATCAAAGAGATCAAAGAATTTGGCTATGCGTTTTTCCGGTGGTGGTGAAGTTAAATAACTAACTATGATGAGAGTAGCCGTGGCTACAATTAAACTGGGCAGGATGGGTAAAGAGCCCAATGAGAACCCCTTGGGGAGAACCCCGTAGATGAGCAAAACGGCCACTACTTCGCCAGTGAGGATGGAGCTAACTGCTCCCCATTTAGTGGCTCTTTTCCAGTAGAGGGCAGCAATAGTTGCCGGATAAAGCACTCCTATTCCGGTAAATGCAGAAGCAGTGATAGTCACCAGGGTGGAGACTGGCTTTAAAGCAATAATAAATCCGAATACACATAAGATTATCATTATTATCCGCGCCATCGTCACCTGGTGCTGGCTGGTGGCCTTTTTATTGATGAAGGGGAGGTAAAGGTCTCGGGTGAGGATCGAGCTTAGGGCAAGCACCTGAGAGTCTGCCGTAGAGATTAATGCGGCAAGCGATCCGGAGAGGATAATAGCTACCAACCAGGCTGGAGCAAACTTAACCATTAAGAGAGGAAGAATTCTATCCACCGCTGGTCCCTTCAGGCCCGGGATCACGGTATACCCCATAGCTCCAATCCAGACAGGGAAAAAGAAAACCACCAGACACACCAGGGGAAACAGAATCATCATTCGCTTGATGACGTCTACATTCTTGGGAATATACATTCGCATCCAGAGATGCGGCATTAAGGGATCGGCTACTACCCATAACAAAAGAAAACCAAACCACACCCCAGGGGAGAAAAACTCTCCCACTCCCGGTCTTGAGAGATGCTCTGGGCTTTCGGCGGCCAGCCTACTCACCACCGAAGGTAACCCCCCAACGTTTTTAACCACCAGGCCAAAGGCTATAGCCAGACACCCCAGCATCATTATTCCCATGAAGGTATCGGTCCAGGCAACACTTCTCATGCCTCCCAAAATCAAGACCATCATAAAAAGAGTGATGAGGCCCGCTCCGGCAATGTAAGGAATCACTCCCTGGGATAACTCCTCCAGGACATATCCAGCTCCCATGGCTTGAACGGCCAGATAGGGCAGGACAAAGATCACCATTACCACGGCATAAATTATTTGCAGCTCTTTGCCGAATCGATCTTTTATTAACTCCGGAGGTGAGACATATCCGAATTTTTTACCCAGAAGCCATACCCGGTATCCAAACACATAGAAGTTTATGGAGAGGAGAGCCGTTCCCACCCCGATTGGTCCATACCATCCCAGCCCTCGGCTATATCCCCATCCGGCACATCCCAGGAAAGTGAAAGCACTACAAAGGGTAGCAAAATAGGTAAAGAGCGTAACGAAGGTGCCCATAGCTCTACTTGCGGCGAAATAATCCTCTACAGTTTTTCTGCCAATCCGGTATCCATAAAGCCCCAGAAAGGCTATTAAGGCCAGGAAGGTTGTGAGAATGGCAAGTGAGGTAGTAATCTCGGACACTTTATTTTCCTATTTTTCCGGAGGTTTTGGCCAATAAAACCTGGCAAAGGCAGCAGCGATAAAAACGTAGGCTATTATGAGCAAGACATCGTAAAGAAACCAACCTGGAAGCCAACCCCTTATCAATTGGGGGCGCCTACCCCATGACCAGAAATCATGGTACAATATGAATATAACGGCAAAAAGGACATACCAGATGAGAGCCTTTTTGGTATGAGGTAACCAGAAAGGTAAGCCTTTTTTCTTCATAGATTTGGATGCTTGGTGGCTATTGAGGAAGATTTTCTAATCTGGGTTACATTCGCTGCACCAGTCCTTCAATATCTACATACTGACTCACCAGCTTTTCGGCCTCTTTTACTTTATCCTCGTCAGTGGAGCGAATTTTGACTCTTCGCTCGTGGATTTTCTTGGTGGTGGTGTAGGTATCATTTTCCGAGGTCAGTATAGAAAAATCGCAACTTTTCATCAATCTCAGAATCTTTTTATGGGGAATGAGCCCCCCCGTAAGAACCATCCCGGCAATTTCAAAACTATCCTCTATTTGCGATTTACTTCCCGCAATAATGGCAAGGATGATATCATCTCTATCTCCCGGTACAATGACCAGACTGTGGGGTTTAATACGTTCCAGAGCATGATAAGGTTCCATGGCCGCAACCAGGATATTGACTACCTTGTTGTCGAGATATTCTTCTCCGCAAAGAATGCTACTTTGGCTGGCTTCCTGGATTTGTTCCATGGTGGGGTAGGTCAAGAACTCCTGGAAGGGTATCACCCCAAATAACTTAATTCCCTTTTTCTTCAGACCCTTTTGAGTTATGGCTTTTATCTTATCGTATTTACCGGGGAGAACCTTATTGATAACTACGCCCAGCACTTCAACCCCTTCTTGATCGAAAAGAGCTTTATTTATGACAATTTCATCAATGGGCCGACCAATTCCTCCAATGGATATGAGAAGAACTTTTGATTCCAATAGTTTTGCCACCGAGGCATTGGAAAGGTCGATCACCGCTCCTACTCCGGCATGTCCGGTTCCCTCGATAAGCATTAGCTCCTTTCCTTTGCTTATTCTTTCAAAAGCGCCCAAGATCTGCTGAACTAGTTTTTCCCTGGTTCCTCTTTCAATATAGTCTTCAGTAAATCCCTTTTTCACTGTGATAGGATTCATGTCTCCCAGGTTGTCTTTCATTCCACAGACATCCCTTATCAGAGCCACATCTTCGTCTATCTCGTATCCCTCTCTTAGGATGTAGTGTTGGCCCACCGGCTTCATAAAGCCTGCCTTGGGAAATTTTTTCCTGAGAGCCTGGAGAAGTCCTAAAGAAAGGGTGGATTTACCATCATTTTGCCTCGTGGCTGCAACAAATAGTGATTTCATCATACACCTTCTCCGCTCGGGTATTTAGGCTCCCGGCTTCACTATGGGATAATTCGGATCTTTCGAAGTGTCAGAGAAAATTCAACAAAGGGATTATATCAACCTCAATCTGGTCTGTCAATTTTTAGCTGGACTGACCTTGCAAACTCCTTATTTATCGTATAATAATTAGCTCCAGCCACTATTTTGCAAAGAATTCATTTTTCCTCAAAAAAAATTCTTGACTTTGATTCTTAATCCCGTTATAATTGGACTGTCTTAAGGAATGACTACCCAAAGAAGAGGACGATAAAAATAAGAATCAACCCGGAGTACGGTTTTGAATATAGAGGAAGAAAAAAATGAGGAAAAAAAGGTGGTTTTCTCGATCCGGTCTTAAAGCACTCGTTAAGAAACTGGTGCGAGTCGATGATTCTCCGGGAAGAATAGCCCGAGGAGTAGCCATTGGTGTCTTTTGGGGAATTCTTCCCACCTTTGGATTTGCTATACTCTTTTCCTTGCCTACGGCGGTCTTTTTAAGGGCAAATAAATTTTCCGCTATTCTGGGTACCTTCGTTGCCAATCCTTTCACCACACCCTTCATATATGCCTTTGAATATAAAATTGGTGAGCTAATTTTGAGAACTACTCCCTTGCCTTTTTCCTGGAGCCTTTTTAGGTTAGAAAATCTGCTAAACGTAGGGAGATCGCTTTTAGTGGGAAGCTTCCTTTTAACCACCGGTACAACAATCATAACTTATTTTTTAACCTTCAGGATTATCCTTGGGTATAGGAGGAGGAAGTCATTAAAAGCGACATCCAGCAAAATGACCCGTCGTCTATAAGGGTAACTCTGTCTGTCTTTCTCCCCGCTTTCTTTTCCCGAAATATTGATAGAGAAGGTGGGTAACCACTCTTCCCTTGGGAGTGCGGTTAATGAATCCCTCCTGAACTAGATAAGGCTCGTAGACCTCCTCAATAGTCTCAGGCTCCTCATTTACTGCCATGGCCAATGTCTTCAGTCCTACGGGCCCTCCATTAAATTTATAGAGGATGGTCTCCAGAATCTTTCGATCCATGCTGTCGAGACCCTTTTCGTCCACCTCCAGCATAGCCAGAGCCTGATCGGCCATTTTTTTGGTCACAATGCCTTCTCCCTTTACCTGAGCATAATCTCTTACCCGGCGAAGAAGCCGATTAGCGATTCTGGGCGTACCTCGAGATCGACGGGCTATCTCTCGGGCACCCTTTAGCTCAATCTCTATCTTTAAAATTGCCGCAGACCTCAGGACTATCTTATATAGATCCTCCTTTCCGTAAAAGTCCAGCCGGCTCACTACTCCGAATCTATTGCGTAAAGGGGAGGTAAGAAGTCCGGCTCTGGTGGTTGCTCCCACTAAAGTAAAGCAGGGAAGAGGTAGTTTAACAAACCTGGTACGAGCCCCTTTTCCTAAAATTATATCTACTTTGAAGTCCTCCATAGCTGAATAGAGTACTTCCTCTACCTGGGGAGGAAGGCGGTGAATTTCATCTATGAAAAGGATATCTCCATCCTGAAGTTCCGTATTGGTAAGGATCTTAGCTAGATCACCGGGACGATCTATAGCCGAACCACTTATAGATTGAATCCCACCTTCCATCTCATTGGCAATGATATGAGCCAGGGTGGTTTTTCCCAGGCCGGGAGGTCCATAAAGGAGGGTGTGGTCTAGAGCGTCGCCTCGCTGTTTTGCCGCCTGGATGAAAATTCCCAGGTTTTCCTTTATTCTGTTCTGTCCCACGAACTCGCTCATCTTCCGCGGACGAAGGATAAATTCAAATCCACTTTCTTCTTCCTGCAGAATAGGGGTACTGATTCTTTCTTCCATTATTTTCCCTTTAATCTCACCAGGCTGGGTTGGTAGTGTCTTTTCGAAGGCATCCCCATGCCATTTTAATCATCAGAAGGGGGAATCATTTCTTTTACTAACCTCTGATCCCTGACTCTTGTCATATATACCTCAGAGCTTCCCTGATTAATCCGGCTAAATCTAGCTCTTCTCCAGTTGCTCTTAAAGCTTCTTTTACCGCCTCTTCGGCTTCTTTTCGGGTATATCCCAGGGAAACCAGGGCCGATAGGGTATCCCTTGTTATGGTTTCTTCACCCGGCTCTACTATTTCTTCTTCTTCGACTTTTTCTTTCAATTCTAGAATTAGCCTTTGGGCCGTCTTAGCTCCTATGCCGGGAATATGAGTTAAGGTGGCTAGATCTCCCTTTTTTATTGCTCTCTTGAACTCGGAAGATGAAATCTTAGAGACAATCCGCAAAGCCGACTTAGGACCTATTTTAGAAATCGAGATAAGGAGGCCAAAGAAGTCTCTCTCCCCCTGGGTGAGAAAACCGTACAGGGTAAGTCCATTCTCTCGCAAATGTAGATAGGTATTTATCTTTATCTCTTTTCCTTCTGGAGGAAGGGGATCGAAGCTGGACAAGGGTATATTAATTTCGTATCCCACTACTCCTACGTCCACAATGATAAAGGCAGGAGATTTATACTCGAGGATCCCTTTAAGGTAATGGATCATTAGCTAGCCTATTTGTAGACAGTAATACTCACATCCGGACAGACCAATGCACACAAGGCACATCCAGTACAGTCTCCTGGATTTTTAAAGACTGCCGGATGGTAGCCTTTGTCATTAAAATTGGAGTCAAGGTGGATTAAGTTTTTGGGACAGAACTTGACACAGAAACCGCATCCCTTGCATCTCTTAGCGTCAATTTCGATTTTGGGCATCTCTGTTTTCTTTTCATGTAAAAGAAACCAGTTGTAACTCTCGTAAATGAACCTCCATTTTTCACAGTATCACAGAAATATAGAAAAGTCAAGACAGAAAAGAGACAGTGTTAACTTTTAATTAACAATTCAATTTAGAGCCTTTTGACAAAAGACGCGAAATCAGCCAAAATAAAGAGGTTTATGTTCGAGAGAACTATAAAATAGCACAAGGGGAGAAAAATGATGGAAAGACGCAGATTGGGCAAAACAAACCTGCAGCCATCTTTATTGGGTCTGGGTGGTTTTCACTTAGTAGAGGTTCCTTTTAAAGAAGCAGTAGCTTTAATTAATTATTATCTAGATAAGGAGGGAAATTATTTAGAAACTGCACAACTTTATGGGCATGGAGATTCGGAGAAAAAAGTAGGTGAGGTAATGAAAACTCGGCGCAAGGAATGCATTCTGGCAACTAAATCCCTCAATCGTACCAAGGGTGAAATTCTTGAATCTATTAATGAAAGTCTGAAAAACCTAAACACTGACTGGATAGATATATTCTTCCTGCATGAACTCAGCCAACCCAAGGTACTAAAAGAGATAGCTGCTCCCGGAGGTGCTCTTGAGGGTGTTGAAAAAGCTAAAAGAGAGGGAAAAATTAGATTTGCAGCTTTTTCCAGCCACGTTGCTCCCTCTGTATCTCTAAAAGCTATCCAGGCTTATCCTTTCGATGTAGTCATGGTTCCTCTTAATTACTTTGACTATTTTAATTTTCCCCAATGGGAAGATAAACTATTACCTGAGGTGCAGCAAAGAGATGTCGGAGTTTTAGCCATGAAGCCTTTTGCTGACGGTTTTTTATGGAGATCGTGGGAAAAGGCTCTTCGTTATACCTTAACTCTTCCTGTCGGATGTGTAGTAGTGGGAGCTAACACCCGCCAGTATCTGGAGAAGGATATTAAAATAGTTAATCAGTTTGTTCCTTTAAGCAAAAACGAACGAGAAGAGCTTTTCAGAACTGCACCAGAACTGGGTAGTTACGTATGTCGCCAGTGTGGAGATTGTCTTCCCTGTCCTGAAGGAATAGATATTCCTCGTATTTTTCTTTTGGAAGGACAATTCGATCGTCAAATGAAAGATGAAATTGTGAGAGACCCGCCAGAATATGCTCTTCGAGACCGATTGCGTTTCTGGTATGGAAACCAGGAGTATGCTCAAAAAACCTATCAAAATTTAAAAATAAAGGCTACTGCCTGCACTGAATGTGGGATATGTGAACCAAAATGTTCCTATCAGCTTTCCATCATCAATAAACTGAAAATTGCCCACCAAAAACTCGTATCCTCACGGCCTGCTAGTTACATAAGGATAGATTAAGCTTAACTTCGATGGCATCTATATGTATTGACGCTGGTTCTGTAACTTTTATTTCTCATCTTCTCCTTATGAGGCAGGCGAGAAAGTGCTCAGCGAATAGTCTAGGAGTTAATTGAATATGGATTAAAATTTAATCTCTTTAGAAGACCCCTGGTCAATCTTCCACTTTGGTCCAAATAAAATAGATGAGTGGGACACCTACAGTCGCGGGAGCCAAATTTCTTAGCCACCAGGGGTGTATTCACTTCTTCAAGGATCTTCCTTGCGGCAAGACATTCAATTCGCCTATTCTCGGCGATCCATACTTCCTTTATCCTGGCCTCTCGCTCAGCCAGTAGATGATCTATATGCCAGAATTTTTTCTTTCTTTTCCTAAGATGTCTTGCAATTCTTGACTCGAGGCTATTCCGGCCGGATCCCACATATAGATAGTATCCTTTCTTAAAATTTATCTTTGCTAGTTTACCTACAGAAATTCTTTCATCACCGGTAAGTTCCACAATTATAGCATAGGTGCCCTTCATGCGCTCACTCTAATCTACCTGTGAGAATATTTTTGATCGTTTAGCTACCTCGATAATCAAGGCCCAGGCTCTTTTGTCCGCTCATCCTAAAGATCCGACTGCCTCTCCTCTTATCTCTTTCCTCATCCTCTCGCTTTCTATAGTTAATCTTTCCAAATTTTCATTGGTTAGGATCTCTACCCGAGGATAAGAACTTAGAGTACTTAGCTTTTTTCTTAATTTTCCCTTTAAACTCTGAGGCCACTTTTTTGCCACCTTCAGGACTCCTTCTTTTCCTTCTCCGGAGAAAATCTCTCCCAGAATCTCCAGAGGAAGTGTGTGAGGCAAAATGCAGGCAACCTGGGCCGCCTTGAGCGCGTAACTATTACCATTGAAGGAAATACTAACCCCTCCTTCCTCACCTACCAACCTCAAGGCCTCTACATCGGTGATGCTGTCTCCTACGTACATTACCTGCGAAATTTCCCGGCCTTTTAATGAATCAACCACAGCCTTGGCTTTTTCCATTCCCCCTATGGGCCTCGTCTCTTTTATTATCTGGCCGCATTTCATAGAAGCGATTTCCTCCTGGAAGACTTCGTCCAGTCGCCTTATCGTCCTTTTGGTTGATGGTGAGAGATCCTCCTTTTTTCTTACTCCTGAAAGATCAATAAAAGGTAACTTAAGCATTTCCTGAAGAAGAGCCTTCAGGTCTCTTGTCTCCTCGAAAGAGATCTGGTACCTATCGAGATTCAGGAAAGTAGAATAGGTATTCTCGACGGGAAAACCTGCAAAGTCACAGAGTGCTTCTATATAAGGCTGGTAACTGGTGCTGATGATAAAAGTGGGCATCTTTCTATTGAGGTGACAAAGAGTCTCTTTAGCCCCAGGGATTAAAAGAAGATGGCTGGCAGAATACTCTCTTATCCCCTCATTGGTGGCTCCGTAAGCTTTTAAAAATGGCAAAATGAGGCTCAAAGTTGTACCGGCTTTGTATCCTTTTCTTTCGGCAACATCGGCCAGGAAATCATCGTACCTGCTTATCAAGGAGAAAAATCTCTCTCCTTCAGGGATAAAATATTCTGAAAGCTCCAGGGCATTGTCGTTCTTGGTTAAGGGACCTTCACAATCAATGCATATCTGCCTCACGGCCAATCTCCTCATTCAGACAGTAACCCTCGACTGCCTTTCCTCCCTTCATTAATTTCTGTCCCCTTAGCTCGATTGTTTTATTAGACAGAGTTTTTAGGGTGTGAACAATCAAGGGAAGCTCCCGCCTCACCCCCTCTTTTCTTATTTCCTTAAACAAGGGTTCGGTTTCTCCTTCCTCTCTTTTTATCCTTTCCAGAGGTTTTCTCTTAAGCTTTTCCTCTAATTTTTCCCATAAGGAATCAAACTTTCCACCCTTTATGGGGAAAGTGCAATAAGTCAAAGGAGGACCAGCATCGAGCTGAGGAGTAACTAGATGCATCATCACTCCCGTTTGCCGCTCATTTTTTTCAATTAATTTCCAGATTACTTCCTGCCAGGTTCCCCGGGGACCCCCGGGGGCAGCCGGATGAAGATTTATCAGAGGATACTTTTTACAAAGTTTTTCTCCCATGATCAGCATATAACCTGCTAGAACAATGAAGTCGACCTCAAATTTATCTATTCTTTTTATTATCTCCTCATCATAGAGGTTGCGCCAATGGCTGATCAATTTTAGCTTACCCTTTTTTCCCTGGACCAGAGCTTTTCTTCTCATCTCGGGCCTGAAATTCCTGGAGGAAAAAGATACCAGATCGATTCCCAACTTCTCTACCAGCTTAAAAAACAGGTCACTTTC
>JAUWXE010000084.1 GCA_030616535.1 Candidatus Aerophobota bacterium | reverse complement strand
GTTATTTTACATTCTGTACGGTTGGTCTGGAGCATAACTATACTTTCCGGAACTTCCTCTAGAGGAATCTTTTTAGTAATTAAGGGAAGCATATTCATTCCTGAAGCCATAGAGCTGATAACTCTGGGGAAGGTTCCATGACCGGAGTGTCCCTGAGAACCAACAATGGATGCTCTCCTTACCTGAAATACCTCCCCAGTAAGGGGAATTTTTTGAGCTGACCTTGCCACAATCACCACCACACTATTTAGCTGCTTTCCTTCCCAAATAGTTTGTTCTATGTCGCCGAAGACCTTATCCGGAAGACCGGTTGCTTCGAGATACAATTTTGCTCCCCCACCACTGGTTAATTTTAATACAGATTCAGTGAAGTTCTCTTTTAAGGGATTAATAATATGGTCGGCGCCCATCTTTTTAGCCAGCTCCGCTCTCGGCTCGGAGGGTTCCGATAATATTAGCTTAGCCGCTCCTGCCCTTTTTAAAACAGCCACCGCGGCCAGACCAATAGGACCTCCACCCAAAATAACCACATTATCTCCAGGACGAATGCCACCTCCCCGTTCTATGACTGCATTAAAAGCTACCGATGTTGGCTCGACCAGACTTCCGGCTAAAAATATATCGTCATCGGAATATTTTCCCTTTAACTCCTCCAGACTCCAGGTGTACTTTGCACCCACCCTCACATATCCGGCAAAGGCTCCATCGCAGGTAAAACCCAAGTCCTGCAATGCCTCACAGTGATTAGGATAACCATCAGCACATGGTCGGCAGGCTCCACACCAGAGCATCTCCTCCGAGGTAACAGGTTCACCTTCTTCATATCTTTTACCGGTTCTTTTATTAGTTGCTTTCTCTCCCACTTTAGCTACTACTCCGGAAAACTCGTGTCCCAGAGTGCAAGGAAAGGCGGTAAGCCCGGGATACCAGATATATCCCTGATTGTTAGACTGGGCCATATGAACATCACTGCCACAGATACCGCATGCTTTTACCTTAATGAGAACTTCAGTAGGACCAATTTCAGGGATATCTTTTTCCACTATCTTAAGAGTAGGATTTTTCCAAACCTTACCTCCCAGATAGGTGAGCTTTCCTTCCACATCTTTCAAGCCTAACTCAAAATCACTTTTTGGTTCCCAGTCAGCAAATAGAGTAACGGTCTGCATCTTTCCCATTTATAGCCCCCCTTTCGCCTATTTCTTATTCCTCATCTGAAAGAGATAATTTAATTATTTAATGGCTTCCTCTTTTTTGGGGAAGCTTCCCTTTTACCCAGCTAACGGCCTGTCTGCTTCTCACCTCCCTCTGGCCTTATTTCTAGCTCTTTCCTTGCCAGGGATCTAACTTCATTACTAATTGTTAGCAAATTTGTTGTCCAGCGGTGCCTTCTTTTTAAATCTTAGCTTTAATACTTCCCTTCTTCATAATTTCCAGCCACACTCACCCTTCAGGTTATCTTTATTACAATATCGCTGACAATGTTAGCTGCTGCATCACATCGATCGGCTGAGTTACTCAAATGACGATAAAGTTCCCTCATTTTAAGAATATAGACAGTATCCTTGTTTTTAAATAGATTGACCAGAGCCTCATGATAAAGGTGTTCAATGTGGTTCTCTGCTTTTTTACATTTGATCACGTAATCGAGGACAATCTGGGGACCTTTTTTCAAATTAAGGACCGCTCGACTGAGATCCTCACTTGCTTTTAATAAGATATCGACCATTTTCTGAATCTCCGGAGTAGGTTGCACCTGATAGATTAGCATCTCCTCCACAGTTCTTTCACCGTAATCAATGATATCATCGATGGCCCGGGAAAGGGCAAAGATATCCTCTCGATCAATAGGAGTAACAAAGGCAGCGTTTAACTCATTGATAAGGTTGAGACGTAAATCGTCAGCTTCAGTCTCGATCTCTTTTACTCTCCCACCGGTAGCTGGATTTGCCTCCATCATAAAGCCTTTTAGAGCTCTCATTCCTTCCAGAGTTTTGTTAGCCTGTTGGGTAAGCATTCCTAAGAAATCTCTTCGCCTGGGTAAGAAAAATTCTTTTAATCCCATGCTCATCCCCCATTTTTAAACCTATAATAAAGAGTTGATTAATAAATAAAATAAAGTCGCGATCCCGGCCGCTCCTGGTATGGTGACACTCCAGGTAATGAATATCTCCTTAATTACTCCCCATCTTACCGCCTTAGGCCTATCAGCAGCTCCTGCACCCATGACCGATGAGTTAACTATCTGGGTAGTACTGACCGGGAAGCCGGCTAGAGAAGAAAGAAAGATAACCAAGGCAGAAGCAGTTTGGGCTCCAAAACCATGCACTGGCCGTATTCGATAAAGCTTTACTCCCAGGGTTCTCATAATGCGCCAGCCGCCGCGGGAAATTCCCAAGGCTATTCCAACCCCGCAGGCCAAGACCACCCATGCCGGGACCATAAAATTATTATCCGGAAAATGATAAAGCTTGAGAATTACTAAAGACATTACTATTACCCCCATTGTCTTTGGGGCGTCATTGCTACCGTGACTGAGGCCGATAAAGACCGAAGAGAGTATTTGCAGGCGTCTAAAGAATTTATTTATCCTCGGGGAAGCCTCTCTGCTTAAAAAAAATATCAGTTTGGTGAAAAGAAATCCGAAAGATAAACCAACGACCGGCGAGATAAAAAGAACCAAAAGAATCAAGCCAACCTTGTACCAGTAAATGACCTCCCATCCATACCCTCCAACCACCCATAGCTCTACCAGGGCTGCTCCCAATAGCCCCCCGATTAAGGCCTGGGAGGAACTTGAAGGTAAACCCCACCACCAGGTAATAAGATTCCAGCTAATAGCTCCCCCCAGCCCAGCAAAGATTACCCAGATGCTGACAAGATTGGGATTGACTATTCCCAGACTGATAGTCTTGGCTACGCCTCTTCCCAGAAGCAAAGCTCCCATGAATTCAGAGCCTGCCCCCAACACCAGAGCATAGCGAGGACTGAGAGCACCAGAGGAAATCATAGTAGCCAGAACATTACACCCATCGTGAAAACCATTGATAAAGACAAAAATCAGAGCAACAGTTACTAATCCAGCGGCCAAAATTAAGACAAAAATGTATTCCATCTTCTTTTCTCTAATCTAGGATAGTAAGGAAGCCCCTTTTGAACAGCGATATCGACCTCTCCTTGAATAAGAGGACGGACGTACTCGATAAATTCCCTGGTCACAAAATTTCCCTTCCTGTTTATCCATCTTCGGGGGACTCTCTTTTCCAGATTAGCAGCTAGAGAGAGCTTAGCGGTAGAAGTTCTTCGCTTATAAACCCTTCCTTTTTCCCTCCTTATGGTAATCATGTAGCCACTTTTACCCTTTAGGGCCGACTTAACCGCTTCCCTTCCCACCAAATATGCTTCTTCCATGTCAACCTTGGAGGCAAAATGTATGGCGCTCTGCTGGCAGATGTCTGGTTTGATAGTCCTGGTCTTTAGCTCAAGTCGAGACTCTATCCTTTCCTTCAAGTAATGGGAAACTCCTTCCAACTCAGGATGACCAAAAGCATCGGTAGATACCCTGTTTCTTCTTGCGCAAACATAATTTCCCTTTTCATCTCGAAGACCCTCACTCACCACAATAAAGACCCTGTCAATCTTGTGATAGATCTCTTTTACATCCTTGATAAACTTATCCAGAGAAAAAGGAATTTCTGGAAAATAAATTAAGTGGGGAGCATCCTCTTCAGACCGCTTGGCCAGGGCACAGGATCCAGCAAGCCAGCCTGTATTTCTTCCTAATGTCTCCAGTATGATTATTCTCTCTGAATCGTAAAGGCTTTCTAGGTGACGTCCCGCCTCCATTACTGAAATTGCTAAATATTTTGCCGCGCTACCAAAACCCGGGCAGTGATCGGTAAAAACAAGATCATTATCTACTGTCTTGGGAATTCCAATGACCTCCATCTGGTAGTTCATTCTTTTAGCTGCCTCATCTACCTTATAGGCGGTATCCATAGAATCATTGCCCCCGATGTAGAAAAAATACCGAAGATTGTATCTCCTGCAAATCTCGATAATCTTTTCAAGATCCTTACGGGATTCGCTCCATGACTTTAACCGGTATCTACAGCTTCCTAATGCCGCCCCGGGAGAGGTTCTTAAGCTCTCAATGGTAGAGCTCTTCTCCTTTCTTAAATCAATTAATTCCTCCTTAAGTAGACCCAAAATTCCATTTCTGGCCCCGTATATTTCTTTTATTTCTTCGTGTCTTTGAGCTTCCTGGATAACTCCGCCTAGACTCTCATTAATAACTGCGGTAGGGCCACCCGATTGAGCAACGATACAATTTCCCTTTAGTCCTGAGCTTACCCTTTCCTTCTTCAAGATCCCTACACCGTTTTTTGTCCCCATTTCTGAGGATGGATCACATCACCATCTTTACTTGACAGCTCCTAAAGTCATCCCTCTGACGAGATACCTTTGAGCAGTTATGACCAGCACAATCACTGGTATGGTCGCTATGCAGGCTAGAAATGTGACTATCTACCATACGTAGGTTCTTGGTATACTGTCTTACCAACACTTCGATGTTTCCCCGACCCACAACTGTGAGATTAGAAAGTATACTCCTCCAGCGGATAATTTATTAAAAGATAACCAACTATCCTTTCCTCTAAATTTCGTGAACGGGTGCTATTGTACCGCATATTTACACTTTGACAAGTCAACTTAGCCACTTTTCTAACCTGAATTTTCGTAATTCCTTACCAGCACCGACTTTCCTTTTATTTTTTTCTTATCTTTGTAGTGAGCATTTAGGGGGACGCGGGTGGGGATGAGATAAGATAAAAGTTTTGTAGTGAACTTTTCAAAAACTGAAAATCAGCATTATGCAAGGAATACAGAACTTGCTCGCGAAGTTGACTTGACAATGTAGTTAAAATTATGTAAACTTTCATTGTATAGTTATTTCGAAGCTTAGAAATTTCAAAAACACTTTTGTAATCCTCACCTTCTAGCCTCGAAATTCAAGATAGGAACT
>JAUWXE010000055.1 GCA_030616535.1 Candidatus Aerophobota bacterium | reverse complement strand
GGCGGAGAACTGGAAGAGGTGCCCAGGAAGGTAGCATGGATAAGTTTCATGAAGCTAGCTAAGGTTAAAGCTGAGCCAAACATAGCTGCCAGAAGCCACAGGATCCATAAATTCCCTGCTCCCCCAAACTTTCCCAATTCCACTACTCCTTGATAGACCATCCATTTAGAGAAAAAGCCGTTAAAAGGAGGAACTCCAGAGATGGAGAGGGCAGCTATGAAAAAGGTGACAAAAGTGACCGGCATTAGCTTAGCCAGGCCTCCCAGTTTATCCAGATCGGTGGTTTTCATCCTGTGTTCAACCGCACCACCCCCTAAGAAAAGGGAGGATTTATAGATGGCGTGGTTTAACATGTGAAATATCCCTCCTGCTACCGCCACTGGAATTCCTGTTCCTATACCCAAAACCATATATCCCACCTGGCTCACTGCATGATAAGAGAGAAGTTTTTTTAAGTTGTGTTGTATTAAGGCCATCATTACTGCCGCCATGATGGTAAAGGAGCCGATGACCATTAAGAGAATACTCAGTCCTGAGTTAGGGATCAATCTAAAGAAATCCAGACAAATCCGGGATAAAAGATAAATACCCAGGAGTTTATCCAGAGAAGCAGGCAAAAGAGCCATTACCGGCAGGGGAGCCTTTTCTGCTGCATCGGGTATCCAGGTATGGAAGGGCATACTCCCTGCCTTGGTTAGAGCTCCTATCATGAGTAGGATAAAAGCAATAACGGGGAGAGGGCCGGTAAGGGAAATAGGACTTAGTTGGTTCATCTGGAAAGTTCCACTGAGCTTGTAAAGGAAGAGCGCTCCCAGGATCAAGGCAAAATCGGCTGCTCCCATGATAAATATCCCCTTGGTAGCTAATCGATAAGAACCAAGAGAAAGAAGACCATATAACATTAAGGCAAGAGCTCCCCAGAACATAAGGAATAGAATAAAGTTATTGGCTAAAATAGCTCCACTGGAGGCGCCAACTGTCCATAAAAGATAGGCATAATACTCCCTTAACCTTTTTTTCCCGCTCATGAACTTTGCTGAGTAAAGGGAGATCAGGAGGCCAAAAAGGGTGAGGAAAACAAGGATAAAGGAGGAAAAGTGATAACTTCGCAGGGAAAAGTTCACATCCCCTAAGAGCGTGAGCCACGGTCTGGTGAAAATTAGCTCCTTAGTGGTAAAGATAATCAGAGCTAAAATAAAGGTAGCCAGGCTCACCACTAAAGAAAGACCCTCTTTTATTCCCTTTTGGGGTATGAGGAGACAGATGATCCCCGCCACCAGAGGTAAAAATATGGGATAGATTAAGATATTTGGATTCATACCTGCCTCACTTGAAAATCTCCGCCACCGCCATACCGGGCAGTCCTAGAAACTGACTGATAAAAACCCCGATAGCTAAAGAGATAATCCCTAAAAATAGTACACATGCAACCATTGATGTCGTCCCTTCTGGATTTCCAGAAGATGCGCCTTTACCTAAAAAGATTCCATTGAACAACCTGAATAAATAGAGCATAGTGAGAATAGCAGCAAATATAGCCAGACCAGCGATCCAGAAATGGCCCTCTTTCACCATGGCCAAAATCACCATGAGTTTGGCATAAAAACCCCCAAAAGGAGGAAATCCCATAATGGAAAGGCTGCAGAAGAGAAATCCTGCCGCGGTAACAGGCATATCCTTAGCCAGACCTCCCAGTTTGTCAAGGTTACTTTCTCCATATCTTCGCTCTACTATCCCCGCTCCCAGGAAAAGACCAGTTTTTCCCACCGCATGAATAACAAAGTACAAAAGCCCGGCTAAAAGTCCAATCTTTCCCACTAGAGCCAAGCTCAAGAGAATAAAGCCAATCTGAGATATAGTGGAATAAGCGATAATCCTTTTGATGTTCTTCTCCCTTAGGGCAGCTCCTGCTCCAATAAGGGAGGAAATAACCGCCAGCCACAAAATCCAGTTCCAGGAAATGGTGAAGGTGAACAAAAAAATCCGCACAAAAGCAAAGACCCCAATTTTGGCTATAAGGGCCGATGAAAGAGCACAGACAGGAGAAGGTGCTCCTGAATATGCATCAGGCATCCATACTTGAATGGGTAAAGTGGCAGATTTAGCGATTATTCCCAGAAGAATGAGAAAAAGAGCTAGGTTAGATACCGGTTGTCCTCGAAGAACTACCAGGTCTAAGGTGGCTCTTGCTTGATAAATGAGAATAAATCCTAAAAGCATAAGAGATGAACCGAGAAAGGTCAGCAAAAATGCCTTGCTGGCAAAAATAACCTCCTTTTTACCTCTAAAGAAGCCATAAAGTCGCCAGGCTGATAAAGCAGCCACCTCCCAGAAGACATAAAGTAGCATCAAATTGGCCGAAAATGAAATTCCCACCAGAGATCCAACCATCAAGGTAGTGATAAAGTAATACTCCCTCTGATTATCGTATGGTTTTATGTAGGCTAGGGAGTATAAGAGGATAATTATCCCCACGAAGGAAAATACCAGAGCAAAGATAAGACTTACTCCATCGGCAAGGAAGGAAAAGCTAAAAAATCCAGTACCTGAAATCCCGAGATTGAGTCTTATCACCTTCCCCACCATAATGGGAGGAAGAAGGAAGAGGAGGAAGACAAAAGAAAGAGAGACAACTATGACTGACCAGGCGCCCCTGATCCTTCGGGGAAATATGAGACAGAACAGCGATCCTAGCAAAGGAACGAAGATACTCAGCATTAGATACCAGCTAGACATTTCTTTTTCCCATATTCTTGCAAATTTTCTCTGTCTTTTTCCGGGATAGTCTCAAAAGATCCTGCCCATTTAATTCTCGCTTACCGGTGCGCTTATTTATGGTGACAATTCGCTCAGTACAGCAATAACAGGGGTCGATAGCGGCTAAAATGATGGCAGCATCGGCAATACTTTCTCCGGGAACGGTGGCCTTACAGGTGGGAAGATTTACATAGGTGGGAGCCCTTACTTTGAGGCGAACAGGTCGATTAGAACCGTCAGATTTTACGTAGTGAAAGACCTCTCCTCTAGGAGCCTCGTGACGGCCTATCCCCTCACCGGGAGGGATTTCCTTAACCTTGGCCGCAATCTCACCTTTCACGGTGCGAAGCCTCTTGAGACACTGACGGATAATCTTGATGGATTCAAAGCACTCCAAGAGCCTTACCACCACTTTGGCAAAGACATCTCCCTCTTCCCGGATGATTATCTCCCAATTCACCAGGCCGTAGGCAGCGTAGGGTTCATCACGTCTGACATCAATGGGTATTCCTGAGGCTCTGGCCGTAGGTCCTACAGCACAGTAGTTAATAGCATCCTCTCGGGAGAGAACCCCTACTCCCTTGAGGCGAGCAGCTAGTACGGGATCATCCAGAACAGCTTTAGTTACCATTTCAATTTTTCGCTCGGCTTCATCCATACCTTTCAAAACAACCGGAATATCTTCTTCCTTTATATCTCGCCGCACACCTCCCGGGATCATCATGGCATAATGGTTTCTATTACCGGTAACGGCTTCAAAAATCTCCAGAATTGGCTCCCGATATTTCCAGACCCACATCCAGAGAGTATTGTATCCAATGAAATGTCCGGCTAATCCAGCCCATAGAAGATGGGAATGAATCCTTTCCAGTTCCCCCACTATACTCCTTATATACCTGGCTCTTTCTGGAATCTCAATTCCGACCAGGTCTTCCACGGCATTACAGTTAGCAATGGGATGCGAGGTAGAGCATATCCCACAGATTCTCTCTACTAGAAAAACCATCTGGTCAAAAGTCTTTGACTCGGCTATTTTTTCTATGGAGCGGTGATTGTATCCGATGTGAACATCAATATCGATAACTTTTTCTCCTTCCACTTCCAGCTCAAAAAACTCTGGCTCCTCCAGCAAGGGATGATAGGGACCAATGGGAATAATAGTTTTTCGGTTCATTGATTTTCCCTTACCTCTTGTCTTAAAGGAAACTTTCCTTCTGGCCAGTCCTCGGCCAGTAATAGTCTTCGAGGATCAGGATGATTTAGAAACTTCACCCCTAAGAGTTCGGCGATCTCTCTCTCAATCCAGTCAGCTCCAGGAATTATGGGAGCGACAGATTCTACCTGACACTTATCTTTAGGCAGCAAAACCCTCAGGGTAACGATCTTATTTAGCTCATCAAAAGAAAAGTGGTAAAGTATTTCTATCCCTGCCGGAGTATCTACTCCCGATTCAATGATAAACCTTGCTTTCTGCTTTTCAAAGACAAAATGAGCTACCTCTAAAATGTCTTCTCGAGGGACAGTGAGGTAATACCTCTGGGGAGATTTTTCCTCCCATTTTAATATTTTCTTTCCCAGCTTCTCTTTCAGCTCTTTAATGACGTCTTGTTTGGCCATCCCAAGTTGTCTTTCTATAGACTATTAATTACCTTAACTACCCCATCGATGATAGCCTCCGGTTTAGGAGGGCAGCCGGGAATATAGGCAGTCACCGGGATAATTTTATCGTAAGGTCCCACAATGTTGTAGCCATTTTTGAAAATTCCACCGCTGCAGGCACATCCTCCTACAGCGATGACCAATTTCGGTTTAGGCATCTGCTCATAAACCCTTTTTATTCGGGGAAGAGCTTTTCTGGTAATCGAGCCGGTAGCCAATATGACATCAGCATGCCGAACGCTTCCCACCAGAAGGATACCAAATCTTTCCAGATCAAATTTAGGAGTAAGACAATCCAGAATCTCGATGTCACAGTTGTTACATGAGCCGGAACAGACATGATAGACCCAGATAGATTTCTTTAAGGCCCAGAGCTTGTTCATTGTTTATAGTCCCACCAGAGCCAGGACGAATCCTATACAGGATAAGGGGAACATCCTTAGCCAGAAAAACTTTAGTGCCTGATCTATTCGCAAACGAGGATTGGTATTCTTTATCAGTATTATGAGAATGAGAATGACCAGATATTTAATAATTGACCAGATGATAGCCCATCCGTTAAACTGCATTCCCCCTAAAAAGATAGTGATGAGAAAAACCGGCATAGCAAAGAGCATCATAGCCCGAGTTAATTTAAATAAGGCCAGGAGAGGACCCGAATACTCTATATAAGGACCGGCCATAATCTCCTGCTCAGCTTCCGGTATATCAAAGGGGACAAAGGTGAGTTTTGCCTGCATACATAAAAAGGCCACCACCAGGGCAATCACCGAAGAAAGATGATGGGTAAACATCATGCCATGGTTCAACTGATAGGTGATGATGGAACCGACCTTGAGGCTGCCAATCTTAACTAAGGGAGTAAAGATAGCCATAATAAAGGGAAGTTCATCAGCCAAAATTAATTTCATCTCCCTCGATGTTCCTATAGCTCCCAGAGGATTGGCAGAGGAAGAACCACCTATGACGATGGCCAGGGCAGGTAAAATAGAAAGGTAGATGAGCACGATAACATCTCCCATAAAGGATCTCTGAGGATCAAGATTCATTTGCCAGAGAATGAGGGAGACCAGAGTTACTCCAATTAACCCCATTAAGGGAGCAAACAAAAAGCCTATCCGTCCAGCCCCTCGGGGAACGATAGTTTCCTTACCTAAAAGTTTAAAAAAGTCAACGAAATTCTGATACCAGGGAGGGCCAACTCTCCACTGAATACGAGCCGTGATTTTTCTATCCACCCAGCTTACCAAGAGTCCCACCACGGCAGTAAAAAGGAAGCCAGGAAAAACGATAAAGTAAAAAATGTTAGCCGCCATTACTTATACCTTCTTCCAGGGGACCACCTGGACCACCACGTTGTTCAGGAGATGCCTATTTTTCTCAGGATCAGCCTCAAAATCACCGTATTTAACGGCTTCTTTGGGACAGGTGCTGCTGCAAAGGGGTATCTCCTTTTCCCCCAGTCTTCCCTCGCAGAGATCACAATTCAAGGTAAGAAAGGGAATTATTTCAAAATAGATGGTTCCAAAAGGACAGGCCAGAGCACAGGATTTGCATCCTACACAGAGGAAATTATTTCTTTTTATAATACCATTTTCTGGCCTCTCCAGGGCTTCATATCGACAGGCATTAAGGCAAGGGGGATCCTCGCATTTTCGGCAAATGAGCTGGAAATGTAGCCACTCCCTGAGGTAAGTTATTCCATTATTTTGGGGATGATAAGGATAACTACATCTACACTTTACAGTGCATTCCTCACATTCAGAACATAGATCTAGATCAATAAATAGTCGCTTGGCCATTTAATTTAGTCCCAGATAGTGGGAATATCCTTTATTTTATCTAAGGTAAGCACCGGTCCATCTCTACAGACGAGGTATTTTCCTATCTGACAATGTCCACATTTACCTATCCCACAGGACATATTCTTTTCCATGCTCAGGAAAATATGGGGTGGGCGGTAGCCTAAATCAAGCAGCTTAAAGGTAGTGAACTTCATCATTATAGGAGGTCCACAGACTATGACCAGACTTTTTTCTATCTCTTTAATCTCCTCTTCCAGGTTGTCCAGGGTGGTGGTGACCAATCCAACTTTTCCTTTCCATTCTCCATCAGCCTTATCTACGGTGATGCGAAAGTGTATCTTTTCCGGGTGCAGATTTTGCCAGTTCTTTAAGACAGTCTCTTTGTAGACGATGTCCTCCGGAGCCTTGGCTCCGTAGCAGAAAAGAACCTTCTTATATCTTTCTATATTTTGGGTAAGAGCAAGAAAGAGTGATCTTAAAGGAGCAAGGCCCACTCCTCCTCCCACGATTAAAATTTCCTTCTCCTCAAAATCAGAAAGAGGATATTCCTTTCCATAAGGACCCCGTATTCCTATGGTATCTCCTTCCCTTAAGCTGTGAAGTGTCGAAGTTACACTGCCTACCTTCATCACAGTAACTTCAATCCTTTCTTTTTCATAAGGGGAGCTCGAAGGGGTAAAGGGAGCCTCTCCCATCCCGGGCACGGTAAGCTGAACAAATTGTCCTGCCTTAAATTCCAGGTGATCTTCGGGCTTGATAACAAATGTCCTGATGTTAGGAGTTTC
>JAUWXE010000113.1 GCA_030616535.1 Candidatus Aerophobota bacterium | reverse complement strand
TTGACCAGCAGAAGTTTTTCTCTCGCTCTCTTTGCTTCTCTGGATTCTAAAGGTCTCCTGGATGGGAAAGATTGAATGAAGAGCCTGCCCTAAGGAACAACAATAGTAATCACTTATCCACTTTCCTAACTTAATGAAACTATTACTTAGAGGAGGAAAATCCTTCATCACCTTGACAATTTCCTTTAGATTTCCCCTGCTCTGCGCTCTTTCTATCTTATCTACCACAAAACCGCTCAGGATTTTCCTTTTAAAGGGAACCAGCACTTTTCCTCCTATCTTGACTCGAGAGCTGACTTCTGTAGGAACCTTATAAGCAAAGGATTGATTCAAAGGAAGATTCAATACCACTTTGATATACTTCATTTTCTGCTCTTATAATTATTATAATGAAATTTTTAGATATTATCAAGCAATATCTCGGGACTTTTCAAATAAGAGACTTTATTGGGGTGGGAATGACTCTTCTCTAAGCCTTATGTGAAGCTCTTTGAGCTGCTCTTCATCCACAGGGGAAGGAGCCTGAGTCATTAAAGAAACAGCTTTCTGAGTTTTAGGAAAAGGGATAACCTCCCTTATAGATTGTGCTCGGGCTAGTATCATCACCAGACGATCTAGCCCGAAGGCAATTCCTCCATGCGGAGGAGCCCCTAGAGAGAGAGCCTCAAGGAGAAAACCGAATCTTTCTCTTGCCTGAAGGGAATCTATTCCTAAGATCTCTAAGATCCTTTCCTGAATTTTTCTTCGGTGGATTCTTATACTTCCTCCCCCAATTTCTTCACCGTTCAAGACAATATCGTAACTGCGAGCTCTGACTTTCTCTGGATTAACCTCTAGCAGTGGCAGATCCTCCTCCTTAGGGGAGGTAAAGGGATGATGGCAGGCAGCCAATCTTCCTTCCCTATCATACTCAAATAAAGGAAAATCTACGATCCATACTAATTGGTATGCATTCTCAGGTATTAGATTAACCCTTTTTCCCAGATAAAGACGGAGCTGAGCTAAAGATTCGGCCACTACTTCCTTTCTATCGGCTACCAAGAAGAGAGCATCTCCTTTTTCACCCTCCATAAGCTCTATCATCTTTAAAAGAATAGCCTTGGGCAAGAACTTACTTAGAGATGATTTTATCTTTTCCGGAGCAAGAAGGATCCAACTTAATCCCTTAGCTCCATAAGATTGTATCCTCTGGGATAGATCCTCTAGTTCTTTACGAGAAAGGCAAGATCCCCCGGGAAGTCTTAATCCTTTCACCTGTCCTCCTTGGGCCAAGCACCTACGAAAGACCTCAAACTTACTCTGGCTAGCCAAAGAAGAGATATCCTTCAACTCCAATCCAAATCGAGTGTCGGGTTTATCGGTGCCAAATCGATCCATAGCCTCCTCGTAATCAAGGCGAGGGAAGGGAGTTTTCAGGGAGATTCCCAGGGTTTTTTTAAATACATGGGCCAGCATTTTCTCGACCAGCTTGTATATGTCATTTTCTTCAATAAATGAGGCCTCTATGTCTATTTGGGTGTGTTCTGGCTGTCTATCTGCTCGTAAGTCTTCATCTCGAAAACACCTCACAATCTGAAAGTATCGATCGAAACCGGCCACCATCAAAAGTTGTTTGAATAACTGGGGAGACTGAGGAAGAGCATAGAATTCGCCCGGATTTACCCGAGAGGGAACCAGATAATCTCTTGCTCCCTCGGGAGTACTGCGGGTCAAAAAGGGAGTCTCTATTTCCATAAAACCCTTTTTATCCAGGAAACTGCGTACCTGTTTAGTCACCTCATATCTCAGGCGAAGAATTCTTTGCATCACCGGCCTTCGCAGATCCAAATATCTATATTTTAGTCTGGTTTCCTCACTTACCTCGATCTTATCTTGAATGGGAAAAGGAAGAGATTCAGATATATTTAGAATTTCCAGATTTTCTACTATCACTTCTATCTCTCCTGTCTCGAGCCCTAGGTTTACCGATTCAGGTGGGCGCATTCTCACTTTACTCTCTACTGCAATCACCCACCCTTCTCTTAAGCTGCGGGCCTTCAAATGACTTTCTTCATCCACCTTGGGATTGAAAACGACCTGAACAACCCCTGATTTATCACCTAGATCAACAAAAATTAGTCCTCCGTGATCTCGCCTTTTTTTCACCCATCCAGCCAAAATAACTTTTTCACCCTCGTTTTTTTTACTTAAATTTCCACAAAAGTGGTCTCGCTTCAACTGCATATTAGTCTGCCGTCAAAATGTTTCACCTCATCCCATCCTACTTTCTCCTGCTGACCTGACTCCATGTCTCGAAGAATGAATTTTCCTTCCTTTACCTCTTTTTCCCCTACAATCATTACCCACCGAACTCCTCTTTTATCGGCGATCTTTAACTGAGAAGAAAGGCTCTTTGGTGAGAGGTTAACCCTAGTTCTTATTTTCTGAGACCGAAGAATCCTGGCCAAACAGTACCCGGCCATTAGCCCTTCCTTGTCTAGCGTGGCAATGTGAATCACAGGAGAATATTGGGGATGGAGCTCCTTATGCTCTTTTTTTAAGGCGACTAACAACCGATCTACTCCTATGGCAAAACCTATGGCTGGAATAGAGGGGCCTCCTAATCCTTCTACCAGATCGTCATACCTTCCCCCCGCACAAATAGTGGCCTGGGGTCCCAGTAGCGAGGAGAGGATCTCAAAAATAGTCCGGGTATAGTAGTCAAGTCCCCTCACTAAATGGGGATCAACGTTGAACTTAATGCCCACATCCTTTAAACCCGCCCTTACTTTTTTGAAATGGCTCTGACAATCCTCACATAAGTAGTCTCCCATCACGGGGGCTCTTTTTATTGTGGGTTGGCACTCCTTTTTCTTACAATCCAAAACCCGGAGGATATTATGTTGATAGCGTCTGCCACAATTAGAACAAAGGTCGGTTAGATTGAGTTTAAGATATTCCTTGAGTCGATTCTCATAAACTGGGCGGCATCTCCTGCATCCAATGGAATTGAGCTGGATATAAAAATTGGCTAATCCTATTTTT
>JAUWXE010000082.1 GCA_030616535.1 Candidatus Aerophobota bacterium | reverse complement strand
AGAAAGCCGCAAAGAACCACAGATGTGAACGATAAAAGTCCAAAAAATGGAGGTGAATTATGATTCTAAAATCTGGAGAGGAAAAAAGACAAGAAGAGGAGGCCACAGTCCAGGAATTTAAATGGGCGGGAAGTCCTGAAGAGGCGCTCCAGGGAAAGGGAAAAGTTTATCTTACTACCCACAGATTGATTATGGAAAGAGAATCTGAAGGAAAAACAACAAGGGTTTTTGAGTTTCTTCTGAAAGCCGTTCAGCGGGTGAGCACCAAAGGATTATTTAGCAAAATCCTCTGGCTTGAGGTGAACCTCTCGAAAGTGGAAAGTGACATTAAGAAGATAAGTTCTTCAGAGAAAAAAGGATTTGGCACACTTCAGATCAAGGTAAGCGATCCCAAGGCCTGGGCAAGCGAGATAGGTTTCCGAAGTAGGAAGGAATAAGAAATTCAGTTAAGGAGCGGATCTTAATCTTCTGGTTGCTTTAAGAAATTCAGTCCGATAACTCTTTTTTCCCGATAAATTCGAGAACTCCTGAATTTGATGCTCGATCTTCTTAATTCGCTGGGAGGTTGGAGGATGGGAACTGATTAAGGTTTCAATAGCCAGAGGCTTTCTCTTTTCGAGTTTCTTTAGTTTGGCCAGAAAATCTCTGAGACCCCGGGGATCATAATCTGTCTCGTAAGCGTACCTTGTTCCCAGCCGGTCAGATTGAAACTCATCCTCCCGGCTATATCCCAGAAGAATTAAGCTAAAAACGACATCGATGATTTTTCTAGTGTCCTCGTCCTTGAGCAGAAGACTTGCCAATATGGTATAGGCTAATATCTCTTGTATCTTTTTAACTGCATGTCATGACCAACCTCATGTCCCAGGATTGCAGCCAACTCTGCCTCATTCTCTATAGTCTTTAATATCCCAGTAGCTACGTAGAACCATCTTCACAATCAAGTCATTCTTTCAAATCCGAAGCTGATAATAAATCGCTTGATTTTCTGTGGGTCTGCGGTATAGTTAGCTGTAATAAAGTCTCAGTCGATTCTTTTTGGCCTCGACAGTTATTTTAAGTTTAGGAGGAAAAAATCAAATGGTCAGAGAAATTACCGTAGTGCCTGATTTTACACCGGGATTTGTGGAAGTGGGTGGTAGAATACCCAAGTTTCAGTATTCTCGATCCTTAAGGCAAGAACTGGATGAGGGTAATCTCACTCTGGGAAGGTGTCTGGATTTACTTAAATGCATGCTCTTTATCAGAAACCTGGAGGAGATGATACGGGAGCTACGAGAAAATAGGGGTAAGTATGGTCCCATCAAATTTCTTTATGGCGGTGCTTCCCATCTTTCCATCGGTCAGGAAGCGGTCTCCACCGGATGTATAGCAGCCATCGGGCAAGATGACTGTATCACCAGTAGCCACAGAGGACATGGAGATAGCCTGGCCAAGGGCTACTTTGCCATTAAAGCTATGGACCGCCCTGATCTGGTAGAGCTCATTACTCAGGATGAGAAATTACGCGATTATCTGGGCCTGAAAACCGACCTCAAAAACCATGAGGAGCTAATGGAGGAAGCTCTTAAGCTACATCTTTTTCGAGCCATAGCGGAGCTTTTTGGAAAAGAAGCTGGCTACTGCCGAGGAAGAGGAGGAGGAATGCATATCGCCGATTTTAGCAAGGGCCATCTAGGGGCCAATGCCATCGTGGGAGGAAGTCTGGGCATGGCTGTGGGTGCCGCTTTCGCCTCAAGAATTCTGGAAGACAACCGGGTGGTCATATGTTTCGCCGGGGATGGTGCCTTCAACAATGGAATCGCCCATGAGGCCATGAATATGGCTACTATGGCTCAATTTACCAATGGACTAATGGATAAGAAATTTGGTATTCCCACTATATTTGCCGTGGTCAACAACCAATATGGAATGACTGGCCAACAGCGGGGTGAAGTTACGGGAATAGAATTCCTGGCTGAAAGAGGCTTTGGTTATAACAAGGAAGGAATGCATGCGGAAATTGTTAATGGTATGGATGTATTAGCTATCCATGATGCCACGGCAAGAGCGGTAGAGTTGGCCAGACAAGGTAAGGGCCCCGTTCTATTAGAATTCTGGTGTTCCCGTTATAAAGGTCATTCTTTAAGTGATCGACTGGATAAGGCCGAGAATGAAACCTACCGAACTCTGAAAGAGCTGAAAGAATGGCAAAAAATAGATCCTTTAAAGACTTTCTCTCATAAGCTGATGAAGGAAAAAATTTTAGATGAGAAAATCTTGAGAAAACTTGAGAAAGAGGCCAGAGAAAGAAATGAGCGCATGGCAGCCAAGGCAGCTGAAGCATCCAGTCCTGATCCCAAAACTATGTACTTTGGCCTTTTCAGTAGCACATCTTCGAGCCAGGTTCCTTCTCAGTTTAGAGATACCCCTGTTCTAAAGAAACCTGACTTTCTTAATAGAGACCCAGAGGTAGAAATTACCTATAGAGAAGCGGTAATAGAGGCTTTCTTTGAAGAAATGAAACGTGATCGGCGAGTTATACTATGGGGAGAGGATATTGCTGACTATGGTGGAGCCTTTGGAGCTACGCGGGGGCTTCTAGAGATTATGGGAAGAGATCGTATTTTCAATACTGCTATTTCTGAAGCAGCTATTGTCGGTAGCGGCCTGGGAGCGGCTATGAGGGGTCTAAGACCTGTGGTAGAAATTATGTATATCGATTTTATTTTGCTGGCCATGGATCAAGTAGGAAATCAAGCAGCGAAGTGGAAATATATGTCCGGTGGCCAGCCGACCATACCTTTAACCATAAGAACAACCATTGGTGGTGGTAAAGGATATGCCGGACAACACTCCCAGAGCCTGGAAGCTGTGCTACCGCATTTCCCGGGACTCAAAATTGCTATGCCCTCGGATGCCTATGAGGCAAAGGGCCTCTTAAAAGCAGCTATTAGAGACGATAACCCGGTGATTATCATAGAGCATCAGAATTTATACCGCCATCCTCTAGGAAAAAGTCGGGTTCCCAAAGAAGATTACCTCATCCCACTGGGAAAGGCAAAGATCAAAAGAAAAATTGATACCGCCAAAAATGGGAGCAGAGTTACCATCATTGCCTGGTCCTTTATGGTGCCTCTGGCTATGAAAGCGGCTGAGGAGTTGGCCAGAGAAGGAATCGAGGCCGAGGTCATTGACCTTCGCACACTTTATCCTCTTGATATCGAGACTCTGGTAAAGTCAGTTCAAAAGACCAATAGAGCCGTGGTAGTTCATCAAGCTGTCAGGTGCATGGGTTTCGGGGCAGAAGTGACGGCTCAGCTTCAGGAAAAAGCCTTTGACTACCTCGACGGTCCCATTATCAGAGTAGCTGCACCCAACACCCCTCCTCCTTCGGCACCGGTATTGGAAAAAGCTTTTTTGCCTGATGAAAAAGATATTATGGAGGCGGTAAAAGGCTTAATGTAAGGGGGGATCGTCTACCTCATAAAGTGTTCAAGAAACACCTCAGGACGATTCCTCTCTGTCGCTGTATATCAGCTTTGGTCTGTTTCTGCTCGTCTTCTCGTTGCCTGCGGCACCTTACGGTCCGGGAAAGACGTGAAACTCGTCGCTGCCTTACGGCAACCTTGCGGTCCGCTCCTCAGACAACACGTCTTTCTTCTTCCTCAACTCAAAGACTCGTTAAGGTAGCTGATCTAAGGCTCCTTCAAGGAATGTCCTTCGGTGCACATATAAATTCGTATAATTCAAGAGAAAAGTTTTTTCATTATGGAGATTACTTCCTCAATGTCGTCTTTGTCCACACCAAGGTGAGTAACCGCCCTTATCGAACGATCATCCCGAGGAAGAACCAGAACTCCCTTATCTTTTAATTTACTTACCACAACCTTTGAATCCATTCCTTGGCCGATAATCTCAAAATGAATAATGTTTGTCTGGAAATTCTTCGGGTCTATCTTAAAAGATTTAAATTCACTTATGGCCTCTGCCAGTCTTTTAGCATTGGTATGATCTTCTGCTAACCTTTCAACGTGATGATCCAGCGCATAGATGCCCGCTGCAGCAAGATATCCTATCTGTCTCATTCCCCCACCGAACATTTTTCTGAACCGATGGACCCGGTTAATGAACTCACTGCTTCCGGCTACCATTGAGCCAACGGGAGCTCCTAGGCCCTTGGATAAACATAAAATCGTTGAGTCCACATATTGCGTATATTCCTTAGGATCGACCCCCAGAGAGATAGCAGCGTTTAACAATCTAGCTCCATCCATATATACCAGTAAGTTATTCTTTCTGGCTACTCGGAAGATCTCTTTTACTACTTCCAGAGGATAGACAGACCCACCGCCTCTGTTATGGGTATTTTCGATCCAGATGAGGCGAGTCGCCGGCCGGTGATGGTCACTGGAATCACGGATCACTTTTTCTATCCGAGAAGGATCGAGAACCCCACGGTCGCCCTCCAAAAGATAGAACTGTACTCCAGATAAAGCTGCTCCCCCTCCACTCTCAGAGTTAAATACGTGAGAGTTTCTCTCCAGAATTATCTCATCCCCAGGTTGAGTGTGAGCCCTGAGACTGAGTTGATTAGCCATGGTTCCGGAAGCAACGAAGAGAGAATCTTCCTTTCCCAAAAGTTTAGCCACTTTTTCCTGCAGAAGATTTGCCGTGGGATCTTCACCAAACACATCATCTCCGACCTCAGCTTTAAACATAGCCTCAAGCATTCCTCGTGTGGGTTTGGTCACGGTATCACTGCGAAGATCAATCATCTCTTACTCTGCTCCTTGAAAAGCTCTTTCTCAACTCTTTTGAGTTACACTCTCTTTCAAAATGATTTCTTTTTCACCCAGTCTCAGTATATTTTTTAGGTTCTTTTTCAAACTTCTCCTTGCATCCCGTGGAACAAAAATAGTAAAGTGTACCATGATGTTCCACCACCCCGGCTGCTTTTCTTTTAGAAATTTTCATTCCGCAAATCGGATCTTTAACCTTACCAAACAACATCCCCCTCACCTCCTCATCAACCTTTTTACCTACCTCTAGGTGGTCTTCTTCTGGTGACCTTTGATCACCACTTGTGTATCTCTCACTAAAGCTTCGGTATATTTTGCCTTATTCTAGTCTCTGACATAGGAATGTCAAGGGAGTAAGAAAAAGGGGACGTGATTATTTTTTGTACAAGCTTTACTTGACGCCTTTGGGCGATCACACATTCATCCACGGGCAAGCCCGTGAAACTCTGTCCTTCGGGTTGTGTTAGAAAAAATAATCACGTCCCCTTTTTTTGCTTTTTTTGTTTAAAAACAGCGAGCTT
>JAUWXE010000101.1 GCA_030616535.1 Candidatus Aerophobota bacterium | reverse complement strand
GATTTCTCTTTCAAAAAATCCTCTGTTATATTGTGGTGATAAAAGTCCCCAGTTGGCTCATTCAGTTAATTCTGCTCCTTATCTTCAGAAGTAGCCGGATCACCATTGTGGGTGAGGTTTTATTTCCAAATTAATGTTCTCCAAAATCAGCTCTCTGCTATCATAGCCGAAGGAGACACCTTTAAAGCATATGTAGCCTTCTACAGGAGGTAACTTTACCGCCCCGGGAAGCTCCTTTATCTCAGGTTCGGTATCGAGGATCTCAAAGATCCTCTCAGCAGAGGCCAGAGCCCACTGGTAAAGACTATAAGTTTTACCCAGCTGATTTAGTGGCTTCATGGCTAGGCTTACATAGCCAAGAAAGGAGATGAGCTTGCCAGCGGTTAACACGCCTCTTATGACTTCCCATGCTCCGTACCACAAAATGGCACTCAAGCCAATAGTGGTGAGGATCTCCAGGAGTGGACTGAGTAAAGCCACTACCTGGGTTCTTCTCATGGCTAATCGGAAGTTGCGGATATTTTCCTGCTGGAATCTTTTGGCCTCTTGTTTTTCCGTGGCAAAAGATTTTACTACTTCAATCCCTGCTATTGTCTCCTGGAGAAGAGAAGAGATATCGGCGATCTTAACTTGAACCGAAGTACTGAACTTCCTTATGTGGCCACCGAGCCTCCTCACCGTCAAAACTAAAAGAGGGATAATACCCAAAACACAAAGAGAGAGTCTCCAGTGTATATAAAAGATGAACCCTAAAACTCCAGCTATAATGAGAAGATTTAGAATCATCTTGGCTATGGACTCAACAACTGCCTCCTGAAGCACATTAACATCTGTTACCACCCGAGACATAATCTCCCCGGTGCGCTTTCTTTTATAAAAACTCAAAGACAATCGTTGAAGGTGTTGGTATATCTGGTTTCGCAGATCGGTGATTACCCGGTAACCGATAAAGGACATAAGATAAGTCTGTCCATAAGAAAAAAGTCCCTTTATAGCTATGAGAACGACCAGAGCGATAGCGATTAGATTCAACAAGGAAAGGTTCTTAGCTAAAATCACGCGGTCAATTAGTTCTCTTCCCAATATCCAGGGAACTGCCAGAGTGGTTAAACTCACCAGTACCATGGAAACTAAAGCCAGAGCCAATTTTCCTCGGTATGGACGCAGATAGCTTAACAAACGGCCTTGGACATTCATCAGTTGAACCCCTTCTACTTCAATTCTCCCAGTATGGCTTCAGCTACTTTATCCGCTGCCCCCTTTGCCCCCATTATAGACTTAAGCTCACCAGCCATATTATTTCGCAAAACTGGATCTTGCAATAATTCTATTACTTTTCTGCTAACATCCTGAGCTTTGATTATTCCTCTCAGCTCGGGTACAATCTCCTTTTCCGCCCGCAGGTTCGGCAGAGCTGTAAACTTAACCTTCCTGCTATACCTTCTTACTATTCGTGATTTAATCATAGACCCGAACCATGGTAGATACCCAATCAAACCTGGCAAGACATCAAGAGGTATTGCTTCCGGCTTGTTCAAGGGTACGGTCACCACCATGGGTCTACCCAAAAAAGCCATTTCCGCGGTTTTGGTGCCGGGAATAGTGATGGCCAGATCAGAGGCGTTCATTATCTCGTATTGATTCTCCTTGGCCACCGGAACCTCCAGATTCAGGTTGGTGATGAGCTTCCATCGTTTCCTTTTCTCGAATTTAATTTTTGGTATCTCCGGGAAAACTTTTTCTAACTGTCCTGAAGGTAAACTAATTAATTCCTCCTCGGAGGTAAAAGGAGAGAGAACCAGAATAAATTGAGCTTTGGGAAATTCTTCCCTGACCAACTCTGCCACTTTTAAAAAAAAGGGGGTAAGATATCTTACTTCCTGAGGCCTGCTTCCGGGCATTATAGAGATGATGGAATATTCAGGATCAAGCTCCCAGTAATTACACACTTCTTCTTTGGACATTCGCAGCTCCACCGCATCGGCCATCAAGTCACCCACCACTACAACTTTCCCCGGTTTAACCCTACCTACCATGAACTCCTTCCTTGTCCTCTCATCGATCACCATAAACTTTTTAAAAAACCTTTTCCACCTGGGTTTTTGAATATAAGCTAATGCCGGAGCTCTTAACCGTCTGGACAACAAAATCGCATGAATGGGATCTCCTCCCAGAAAGACTACTACCTCCTTACCGTCCTCTCTAAATCCCGACCACCTGATACCCAGAAAGATATATTTTAGATAGTCGGTGGGTCCTGCCACCCCATCGACATCTGGAAAACCGCTGACAACTTCTTTCTCCATGCCACTTGCATATTGACAGGGAGGTATGATTACAGAAATTTTTACGGCCTTTTCCTTCTGCTTTAAAGTTCTGGTTATCGGCTTTACCCATCCTGAGAGTTCACCAGGACTATTTGCCACTAGGAAAACTTGCACAGAAAACCCCCTTTATCAAGATAAGCTCTCTACCACCACTTGGGCGGCTCGTTCAATGGCTCCCGGTTCCCCCAGTTTCCTGGTCACTTTATTTAACTCAATTTTCATTTGTTCCAATCTTTGGGAATCCTCCCATAGACTAAAAGTCAGATTAGCCAGTCGATTGGATGTGGCTCGAAACTGCAGGAGTTCAGGTACAATCCTTTTGCCGGCCAGGATGTTGGGTAGACTTACATAGGGAAATTTTATGAGAATATGCCCTAAAATCCAGGTACTAAGAGAAGTCTTGTAAACAACAATCATGGGGGTGGCCAAACATGCCGCTTCCAGAGTAGCTGTCCCTGAAGCTGTAATAACTAAGTCAGAAACGCTCATAAGGTCGTAAATATTGTTATTTATGAGTTTAACTTCTATTCCGCTTCGTCTAACCATTCTACTGATTTTTTTCTCAAAAATCGAAGCAGCAACTGGAAGTGAGAACTGGACATCCTTTAGTGATCTTTTTATCTTCGCGGCGGCCCGGAGCATCATGGGCAAAAGACTGTCTATCTCGTATGCTCTGCTCCCTGGAAGAAGACCTATTATGGGATGGCTAGAGCTAAGGTTAAATTTCTCATAAGCCTCACTTTTGCTTAAGGTAGGTCCAGCCACACCTACCAGCGGATGTCCCACAAAAATCACATCCGCTCCCACCTTGCGATAAAGCTCAGCTTCAAAAGGAAAAATAGCCATAACCTTAGTGATATCTCTGGCTGTTCTCTTAGTTGCCCAATCAGGCCAGGCCCAGGCCGGAGGAGCAATATAGTAAATGATAGGAATTCCTCTTTTTTTAGCCAGGCGGGCGATCCTCAAATTAAAATCCCGACTATTTATTAAGACTAATAAATCAGGAGGTTCCTCTCGCAACATTTTTTTAATCTGCTTTTCAATTCTAAGAAAGGATGGATAATATTTAAGACCTTCCCAGATGCCCACCGTGCCCATATGTACAGTAGTAGCCCTCACATCAACCCCTGCCTGTCTCATTTTCTCCCCCCCGATACCCACAAATTCAATATCAGCATCAATTCTTTTTATAGCGCCAACAAGATTAGCTGCATGGAGATCTCCTGAAACCTCCGCCGCTGTCAGTAGAATCCTCTTTCTGGACAATGCAATCCCCCTTTAATTCACGCTACCTTCACATTATCAATTAGCTTTATTTCCCCAATCTTTACCGCCACCGCAATCAGAACCTCTTTTTTTATTCGCTCTACCTTCCGGAGGGTCTCTGGATCAACCACAGCCGCATAATCTATTTTAGCTAAAGGCTCGGCTTTTATTATGTCTTTCATTTTGGACTCCACCAGCGCTGGATCTCTCTTTCCTTCCTTGATCAATTGTTTCGCTTTTTCTAAAGATTCATGCAATATGGTGGCCGCGCATCTTTCCT
>JAUWXE010000099.1 GCA_030616535.1 Candidatus Aerophobota bacterium | reverse complement strand
TTAAAAGCCCGGAGATAAAAGATACAGATGATATGATACAGAAAGCAAAAAAGACGGCTTTGAAAACAGGTCTGGTTCATCGAGGAGAAAAAATAGTAATTACCGCAGGCATCCCTTTTGGTATTCCTGGTACTACCAATTTAGTAAAAGTAGAAGTAATAGGTTGATAAGCCCATATTATAATGCCTTTGACATTTCTGACTTTTTGGTTAAAATGAGGGTAAGTTCTTCAAGAACACTCAATTAAAACAGGAGGCACGTAATGAACAAGGCGGAATTAGTAGAGGAAGTAGCCGACCAGACAGGGCTAACAAAGAAGGCGTCCAGGGAAGTGGTTGATGCAATAATCTCAGCTATAACCGACTCCTTGGTCAGAGAAGAAAGAGTTACTCTAGTTGGCTTCGGCACTTTTCAGGTTAGGGAAAGAAAAGCAAGAAGAGGGGTCAATCCTCAGACAAGAAAAGCGATAAATATCCCCGCCAAAAAGGTTCCTAAGTTTGTAGCCGGAAAAAGCCTAAGGGAAGCAGTAAAATAGATCTTGGGATCCTTGATGCTTATTTCGGAAAAGGTGGGCAAGAGAGTTTTTATCTTTTATGAATGAATCGGCCTGCCCCTCTTATGTGAAATCTACGGCATCCAGCTCATTTCACCTCTTATCTCTTGGACAATACTGGAGTCAAAGGGAACATCGATTTTTATCTCTTTCCCCGGTTCAAGATAATCTATAGGAATGGGAAAAAACTCGATTATTCTATTATAGCCAAATTCCATCAGACGTTTAAGATTGACTACATCCTCGATGTTGTATCTGATTAAGGCCTGTAGGGCCCTTTGATCACCCTGCAGATATTTTTGCCACAAAACTGTGGCCAGATAGCCATCTATATCTTCCAGTCCTTTTTCTCTACGGATGCCAACATTCGCCTCCACTCGTTTAAGACCGCCAGAATATCCCAGTCGATAGAGGAAATATCGAAGATCAATGTGAGCCTGGGTAAACTTGAGGTCTTTAAATTCAGACTTAATAAAGGGAAGATCAAAACATTTGCCGTTATAGGTCACAATGACCGAATAATTCTTTAATTCGGTAGCAAAGTCCTCCAGGTTTTGACCTCGAACGAAAGTTTTTATTTGCCTACCATTGAAGAGCCCAATCATAGTTATATAGTCACCTTGACCTCCTAAGCCTGTGGTTTCTATATCCAGAAAAACAGCCTGGTCTTTAAACTCCGGATAGATTCTCCAAATTTCTCTTTTAGGCAATAGGTGTTCAAAGAAAAGAGCATCGCCACATTTTACAGCTTTTAGTGAGCTCTCGATAAATGTATCTAAGTTTAATTGGGCTCCTCTACCAAGACCTAACCGTCCAGGATTTTCTAAATAGTTCTCCCAACAGTAAATTCCCCTCTCCCAGAATTTTAACTCGGTCTTTGGCCCTACTCCGGGGACGTGAAGGAAGGTATGTCTTAACATCTCGCGTGCCTTGAGAAAGCCAAACTTGGATGCCTCTAAACCTTTTCCTCTGCTTTGCTCTTAGACTTCTTTAGTAATCTCCGACCTTCTAGAACCACTTTTTTCTTTTCGGTTCTTTAAGGTCCTCAACTGCTTCAAATTCTTCTCTTTCGATTTTTGGCTATTCTGACCGACCCTCTCCTTTCATCAGATCAATTGATTCTGACATTTTAGCTTTTTCTTCTGTGTTTATGATATATAGCGGCTGAGATTATGTCAAGATAAGCTGAAGCGAAGAGTCCCGAGATATTTCTTGACCTTTCCTTGGCAAAGGGTTAACATACCAGTATCAAGACTTGGAAAATCCCCGTGGACAAAATAAAAAACTTTCTTGAATTTCTAAGAAATCATCCTCGGTACTCCCATAGAATAGCCCATGTGGAAGAGATTCCTACCCATGAGGCTGAGTTTAGTGAGTTAACAAAGCCTTTTCCTCCCGCCATTAATGATTATCTTGGGGCCAACAGGATCTCCAGTCTTTATTCTCATCAGGTCGAGGCCATAGAAGCCATCAGACGCGGCAGAAATGTAGTAGTTACTACGGCCACCGGAAGCGGAAAAACTCTTATCTATAATCTCTCTGTTTGGGAGCAAATCCTTAAAGATCCAAAAGTTAGAGCTCTTTACCTCTTCCCCACTAAAGCCTTAACTCAGGATCAACTGGACAGCATCCGGGAATTTACTCCCTTTTGTAAGGATGAAGAGGTTAGTGCTCAAGTTTATGATGGTGACACTTCTGCCTCTCAAAGGCGAAAGATCAAAAAGAATCTACCTCATATTCTCCTTACCAATCCTGATATGTTGCAAATGGGGATTCTCCCCTTTCATTCAGCCTGGAAGGATTTTTTGACTGGACTTCGTTTTGTCATCCTGGATGAGCTTCACACCTATCGCGGGATTTTTGGAACTCACACCTCTCATATTCTAAGAAGATTAAAAAGGATTCTTGAAGTTTATGGGAGCAAGCCCCAGTTTATTGCCTCCTCAGCTACTATAGATACTCCGGAAGAGTTTGCTCAAGGTTTAACCGGAGAAAATTTTATTAAAGTTAGCCGGGATGGCGCACCCTCGGGTAAGAAATATTTTTTACTTTGGGAAAGTGAGATGAGTCCCTATACCGAGGCGACGGAAATTTTTCTAAACTGTCTGGATCAAGGTTTGAAGACGATTCTGTTCACCAAAGCCCGGAGAATAACTGAATTGGTATTCTCCTGGATTAAGGAGGAGCGACCGGATCTATCCTCAAAAGTAGCCTCCTATAGGGCTGGATATCTTCCCTCGGAAAGAAGATCGATAGAGGCCGCCCTTTTTAGAGGAAAACTCGTCGGAGTCGTCTCCACCAGCGCCCTGGAATTAGGAATCGATGTGGGAACTCTGGACTGCTGCATTCTCTTGGGCTATCCCGGCACAGTTATCAGCACCTGGCAGAGGGGAGGAAGAGTGGGTAGAGGTCAAAAAGAGGCTCTCATCATCATGGTTGCCCTGGATGATGCCCTAGACCAGTATTTTCTCCATCATCCCCAGGATTTCTTTTCTCGAAGATGGGAAAAAATGATAATCAGTCTAAAAAATGAGCCCATTACCTGTGAGCATCTTCCCTGTGCGGCAGTTGAGTATCCTCTCTCTGAAAAAGACGCCTCAATTTATCCAGAAAATTTTTCTCTCTGCCTTAACCTATTAGAAAAACAGGGTGAGCTTTTTCGGGATAAAGAAGGAAAAAGGTGGTTTTCTCGGAAAAGATATCCCCAGAGAGATCTCAATATTCGCTCCATTGGAGAAACCTACACCATCATTAACCTTAAAACCGGAAAGGTAATGGGAGATATAGATGAAACCAGACTTTATCATGAATGTTACCCCGGGGCTATCTATCTTCACCGGGCAGAGGAATATGAAATACTCTATCTCGATGAGGCTACCAGATGCGTTTATGCTCATCGAAGGGATGTTGATTATTACACTCAGGTGAGTTTCTGGGAAAGGATAGAAATTCTCGAGTCACAGCAAAAAAAAGAGTTTGGGTCGCTAAGAGTCCTTTTGGGAAAGGTTAGGGTGACTGAACAAGTAACAGCCTTTGAGAAAAGAAGAAAAAGTGATAGAAGCTTGATCAGTGAGCATTACCTTAGCCTTCCTGAGAGAAGCTTTGATACAGTTTCCCTGTGGCTGGAGATCCCTTCCCATCTAGGCAAAAGATTAACAGCAAAAGGGGTTGACTTTGCTGGAGCTCTGCATGCTGCTGAACATGCCAACATAGCTATCTTTCCCTTAAAGGTAACCTGTGACTGGCATGATGTGGGAGGCTATTCTTTTCCCTTTCATCTTCAAACTCAGACCGCAGCTATTTTCATTTACGACGGCTATCCCGGAGGAGTAGGACTGGTAGAGGAGGCTTTCCAGATATCCAAAGACCT
>JAUWXE010000098.1 GCA_030616535.1 Candidatus Aerophobota bacterium | reverse complement strand
TGGAACTGGTACGGCAAGAATATGTATGAGGAGGCGGTCAATAACGGCGTCTACATCTTTAGAATTGAAGCTAAAGCCGGCAGCGGTGAGAACGATAGTTCAACCAAGCTGGTAGCAGTTTTACGCTAGTTCCAACCACAAATTTTTGAATTTTGAGATGAGCTTCTAGAATAGCTGAATCCTATGTCTGAAGACCTTAGCCTTTTTAAGCTGGAGAGGTCAGATAAAACAGTCAAGAGATCTATTTTGTTTCTTTTGATTTTTTGTCTGGTGGGATGGGGGCAAATAGAAGAGGCGAAAGGAGTGATCGTTAAACCCAATCGCTCCCTAATTTTAGGTAAAGTTGAAAAAATAAAGAAAGATTTTCCCTATGTTACGCTAACGGTGAAGGTTATTAGGTCTTGTGCGGTGGAAAAATATGTGAATTTCATCAAAGCCAACGAAATTATTGAGATTGAGCCTCATTATACAGGAAAAGAATTTAAACCATCTTCCTTTTTTAAAAAAGAGAGGAACTTAAATAATCTTCAGGCCTACTATTTTCTTCCCGGTGACTATTTCTTTGCTGAAGTAAGCCCTTTGGAAGATGAAAGGAAAAAAAGGGTTTTATATCTTAATATTCAGAGAGTGAACGAGGAAAGTGCGCTAAAAATGGTAGAAAAACCGGATGGATTCCTTAAAAGTTATCGGCTTCCCATGCCATCCGAGTTACTTCCTAAACCCCCGCGAGAATACACCAGGTTAGCTTCAGTTCTTTATGAACTGATTAAGTCTCATCATCGCAGTGATTTTGCCCAGAGACACGGGCTTTATCTTGAGCAAGATAAGGTACGGGTTATTATCGAGTTACTTCCCCAGTTTAAAGAGGTTAAAGGAGATTATGAGATGGTAATTGAAGGCAGGACTAACAGTCTGATAAAAGTCCTGGTGCTGGTAGATCAGCTTGGCTCGCTGGCTAAAGACCCTTGGGTGGGATTCATTCGGCCTCCCCATAAACCTCATCTCCTTCCTTCCTCCCCCACTGAACCAACAAAGCATAGTCGTTCTGGAGTCAAGGAAAAAGGAGAGTAGGATGAAGAGGAAAATGCGGTCAAAGATTAGTTGGGTGGTGGTAGTTCTGGTTGTAATTGGACTTATCGGAATGATGAGGAGTTTCACTTTCGCCCAGGATTTAGCTCCCCTGGTAGGGGAAAAGAAGTTTTCTCCAAAGATAGACAGCGTACTGGGAGCTTTGGCGGAGAAGTATCTAGAGGGCAAGGCAGTGGCCCAGGATTTTGCCCGGCAAAGAAAAATTCCTTTTGAGGATGATCGAGTCACCGTGATTCTGGTTCCGCCATTGGGCAAGTTCGCCGCAGCTATTGACGAGGCTAGTTTAATCTCCTATGGAGTCGAGATTGAAGCAAGATCCAGGCATTTAATCAGAGCGAGGGTCCCGATATCTACCCTTGAGGAGGTTGCTGAAAAGGTGAGGGGGGTCTCTTACATCAGGCTTCCCTATAAACCTTTACCACTAGCCGTGACCAGCGAAGGAGTCAGCCTCATTGATGCCTCAGTTTACACCAGTGCTGGATATGAGGGTCAGAATACCAGGGTGGCCATTATTGATCTGGGATTCATAGGTCTGGCCGCAGCTCAAGTTAATGGAGATCTACCTCCCACTGTGATCACCAGGGATTATACGGGAGGAGGAATTGAGTCAAGTACGGTTCACGGAACCGCCGTAGCAGAAATTGTCTACGATGTAGCCCCTCAAGTTCAGCTTTATGTCATTAATATAGGTGATGAGGTTGACCTGGAAAATGCCAGGGACTACTGTATCTCAGAGGGTGTAGATATAATCAACCATTCCGTGGGCTGGGTTAATACAAACTTCACTGATGGAGCCGGAGTGATCTGTGGAATTACCGATAACGCCAGAGCCAACGGTATTCTTTGGGTTAATGCTGCCGGTAATTCAGCCAAAATGCACTATCAGGATTTTTTCCTTGATACTGACGGTGATGATTGGCACGAGTTTACCTCAGGAGACGAAACTAATGATATCCAGCTTACTAGTTTGGCCTACATCTATGTATTCTTAACCTGGAATTCGTGGCCAATCACTGACCAGGATTACGATCTTTATCTGTTCGATGATGCCCTTAACTTAGTTGCTTGGTCGGACGACTGGCAAACTGGTACTCAGGAACCGACGGAGGCAATTTATTACATTGCTCCTGCCGGCACTTACAAAATAGCTGTGGCAAAATATAGCGCCACCGGCGACCAGAAAGTAAAGATTTTCACATTTTACCAGGATCTAGAATACCAGACTGCGGCTCACAGCCTGATGGCTCCTGCTGATGCTACTGGAGTGATGACCGCGGTGGCCATTGATCAGGCTAATTGGACAACCGGCCCCCAGGAAAGCTTCAGCTCTCAGGGTCCCACCAACGATGGAAGAACTAAGCCCGATATAAGTGCTCCCGATGGGGTGAGCAGCTTTACCTATGGGACGAGGGGTTTTTTCGGTACCTCAGCCTCCTCTCCTCACGTGGCCGGTGCGGCTGCTCTGGTTCTTTCCGCCATGCCTGGTCTTTCACCCGATGAGCTTCAAGCATATCTGGAGGGCTGGGCAGTGGATATGGGTGATGCTGGGAAGGACAGTATTTACGGATCAGGAAGACTGAGATTGCGTCTGGTAGCAGCCAATCTGGAGAGTCTCATAGTCTATCCCAATCCATTCAAGCCGGGGGTGGGTCATACCAGAATAACCTTTGCGGGATTGACTCTGAAGGCCACGATCCGTATTTTCACTCTTACTGGAGAGTTGGTAAAAAAGCAGGATGTCAGTGGTCAATATAGTTGGGATTGGGATGTGAAGAATACCGATGGAGACGAACTGGCCAGAGGTATCTATATCTGGGTGGTCACCAATCCTGCCGGGGAAAAGAGAACAGGCAAGATTGCTATAATCAAGTAATGGAAAGAAAGAAGCAAGCAAGTTAAGATGAAGAATATCATCCTTTTCCGAAAAAGGAGGAAATCTATGCGAAGAATGTTAACAATGAGTGTCGGAATAGGTTTTTTAGTTACCATTTTTGCTATCCCTGTCCTTGCAGGTGGTCCGGGAACCACGGCGGCTAATTTCCTGAAAATTGGAGTGGGTGCAAGGGCGACTGCTATGGGAGGAGCCTTTACTGCTCTGGCTGACGACAGTACCTCCTTATACTGGAATCCGGCAGGCCTGGCCCAAATAAAGGGAGGAGAACTTTCAGCTACCTATAATTTGTGGTTTGAGGATATCAGACAGGGCTATCTAGGTGTTGGATTTCCCTCACTGGGGGGGACCCTGGGCTTGGCTGCAAATTATGTAGACATGGGGACTTTAGAGGGTAGAGATGAGGCTGGTAATCTTACCGGGAATTTCACCGCTTCCGATCTGGAACTGATGGTAGGATATGCAAAAAAAATCTCCCCTAAATTTAGCCTTGGTTTTGGTGCAGGAATTGTCCAGGATACCATCGCTGAGGATAAAGAAAGCGCCTTTCTAGTCAATGTTGGCCTTCTCACAGAGCTGAGCAAACCTCTTTTTCTCGGTCTTGTGGTTCAGAACCTGGGCTCTCAGTTGGGCAGTGATCCTTTACCGCTCACTTTAAGAGGAGGTCTGGCGTTAAGACTGGATCCCTTTACCGTAGCCCTGGATGTAGTAAAGCCCACAGATGATGATACCTACTTTTGTGCGGGGGCAGAGTGGTGGATAGGTGGACTGGCGGCTTTAAGGGCCGGCTATAAGAGTAATCAGGACATAGGGTCTGGTCTTACGGTAGGACTGGGTTTTAATTTAGCGACTGTTGAGCTTGATTATGCTTATGTTGACTATGGAGATTTAGGTAATACCCACAGGATCTCGCTGGGATTTAAGTGGTAAGCAAATGCGATTTTCT
>JAUWXE010000027.1 GCA_030616535.1 Candidatus Aerophobota bacterium | reverse complement strand
TTCCTCGGAAGGGAAGGTGGAGTTCATAATAACATCGGCCAGGATCTGGAGCCCAGTATCAAAGTCTTCCTTTAGTACGCTGACCGAGCTACCGAAACTGTTATTTCCTCCGTAGGTATCAATGGTTCCACCCAGCGACTCTATTTTCTGGGCTATCTCCTGGCGAGTTTCAGTCTTAGTCCCTTTCAGCAACACCCTTCGGGTGAATTCACATAGGCCATTGTTTTTCTCATTTTCGAACCTCAAACCTCCCTTAAATACGGCCTGCATAAAGACCGTGGGCAGGGTATGATTTTCGCGCACCAGAAGAGTCATCCCATTGGGAAGCTGGTATTCATTGATGAGCGGTGGTTTTTTTACCGAAATCTTTGGCTCGGCGGCTAGTTTTTCCACAGCCGGATGGAGAAGAGTTATGGTAAGATTATCCCCATGAAAATATTTATTAGCCACACCTCTAATCTCTTCCCGGTCCACCTTCTGGATGAGCCTCACGTAAGTTTGATAAAAATTAATATCTCCAACCACCAGCTCATTCAAGGCGAAATCTCCGGCCCTATCTTCCATAGTCTCCCGGGAGAATATGTGCTCACTTACCACCTGTCTCTTGGCCTTTTCCAACTCCTCTTCACTCACTAACTCCACTTTGAATTGGTTCAGTTCTTTTAAGATTTCCTCAATAGCACGGTCTTTATTTACCTCATCCAACCTCGCGTTTATACCAAAGATACCCGCATACCTGGGAGTATAGGACCAGGATGATATGGTGGTTACCAGTCCCTGTTCTTCTCTAATTTTTCTAAAGAGACGGGAACTTCGGCCTTGCCCTAAAATGATAGCCAGAACATCTAGGGGATACATGTCTTTACTCTGAATGTTTACCGTACGAAAACCCATTAGTAAGTAAATCTGCTTAACTTCAAATTCTTTTTCCACTCTCCTTGTTCCCATTTGATCAGGTTCAGCTGGAACGTGCACTGGTGGCAGAGATCCTCGCTTAAAGTTAGCAAAAGCTTGCTTAATATGGGCAAGAGCTATTTGAGAATCAAAATCTCCCGCTCCTACCAGTATCATGTTATTAGGGCGGTATATCCTATGGTAATAGTCCAAGAGATCCTCCCTGGTTAATCGTTCAAAGAGAGTTCGATATCCAATAACCGGATAGCGATAGGGATGCTGGCGGTAGACAGTAGACCAGAAAAGGTGAGATAAGAAACGATCAGGATCATCCTCGCCCATATCAATCTCCCGAAGTATCACCTCTCTTTCCTTCTTTAATTCCTCCGGGTCAAAAGCTGAATTCATTAACGCATCAGCCAGAACATCGAGAGCGGTAACAAAATGCTCACTGGGAACAACTAAATGGTAAACAGTACGATCGAAGGAGGTATAAGCATTAATGGTTCCTCCCAGACCACTTATCTCCCGATCAATTTCTCCCACTCCTCTTTTTTCGGTTCCCTTAAATAGCAGGTGTTCAACATAATGAGATATCCCTGAGCCTGAGTACTCACCTTCAGTGATGCTTCCGGCTTTCACCCAAACCTCCAAGGCCACGACCGGGGCAGTATGAATTTCCTCCAGAATGACTATCAGTCCGTTGTCGAGGACGTATCTTTGAGGCTGAGGAGAACTTTCCGAAATAGTTGCGGCTTGGGGGGCAGCAAAGATAGACGAGACGAACACACAGAGATTCACCGATAATGCCAAAATTGTCAAGCAATGAATCCATCTTTTTCTCGGCTTCATTTTATCTCCTTTATTCTTAGTTTCAGGAAATATCTCGGGACAAAAATAATCACGTCCCCTTTTTCATTTTTCAGTTAGCCAGTGAAAGTTTGTCTACTGGTTCGCATCCTGGGTTCCAGGGCATCACGCAGAGCATCTCCCAAGAAGTTAAATGCCAGAATGGTGATAAAGATGAAAAAGCCGGGGACTAAAATCCAGGGAAAGCTCGCCAAAACTCGGGTATTCATGGCTGCAGCTAGCATATTACCCCAGCTAGCTTGTGGTTCCTGAATCCCCAACCCCAAAAAACTCAAAGCACTTTCCCCTAATATATAAGCAGGCACACTGAGAGTAGCTGCTACAATGATAAAGCTCATAGTATTAGGTAAGATATGCCTTAAAATAATACGAAGGTCGGTACTGCCTAAAGCCTTAGCCGCCAGACTAAACTCCTGTTCTCTTAAAGAGAGAAACATTCCTCGAATGACCCGGGCAAACCCGGGCCAACCAATAAAACTCAGGATAAAGACGATCAATAAGTACACCGTAGTTGAGGGTAAAGCTGTAGGCAAAAGTGCGCGCAAGGCTAAAAGTAAATAAAATCCCGGGAAGGCCATGATCATCTCTGCCACCCGCATCAAAAGATTGTCCACCACCCCTCCATAATAGCCGGCTATTCCGCCAATTAGCGCCCCCATACTAAAGGAAACTAAGATACCGACTAGCCCCACCGAAAGTGAAATACGTGCTCCAAAAAGAAGCCTGGTAAAAATATCCCGCCCAAATTTATCTGTCCCCAGAAGAAAGATGTGGCCAGGCGCCTTTGTCCCGAATAAATGAATATCAGAGGGAATTAACCCCAGAAACTTGTATTTTTCTCCTCTGACAAAAAAACGAAGGGGATATTTTATGGTGCGATCCGGTCGGTAAACTTTGAAGACTCTATCCACTAATTCATAATGGTAGACAAAGGGTTGTAAAATAAAATTACCCTCTTCGTCAAAAAAATGGAGCCGTGTAGGAGGATGGAAAGCCTTTCCTCGAACCTGTAGGTCACTTGAGTAAGGAGCGATGAACTCAGCAAAAAAGGCGAACCCGTAAAGTAAGATTAATATAATTCCACCAATGATCCCTAACTGATGCCTTTTGAATGCTCGCCAGATAAGTTGGGTCTTGGTAACAGACCTGAGCTCTGAGAAAGTCGTATCTTCAGTCCGAGCCCCTTTTTTTGTCACTATTTAATCCTCCTTTAAGTCGAGAACAAATCAATCATAACGAATCCGGGGATCAACCCAGGCAAGCAATAGATCAGCCACCAGGTTACCTAGAATCAGCAGAAGAGCACCCATGATCAGACTGCCCATTACCAGATATAGATCCATCTTCAGCACCGCCTCCAGCATCAGTCTACCCAGTCCGGGCCAGGACATGACAATTTCTGTTAAAGCAGCGCCGGAAAGAAGCCCTGGCAGGGCAAAACCAAAGAGGGTGATCAGAGGGTTGACAGCATTACGCACGGCATGTTTTAAAATGACTACCCTCTCGCTCAATCCCTTGGCCCTGGCGGTAATTATGAAGTCTGCCTTCAGGTAATCCAAAAGGTTTCCTCTCATCTGCCGCACTAATCCTGCCATCCCAGCAGTACCCAAAACTATAGTGGGTAGAATCAAGTAATAAATGCGATCCCAGATTTTACCCCCAAGACTCAAGGATTCATAATTAATACTGTACATCCCCCCTACCGGAAACCAGCCGGTCTTCATAGCCATATATAGCAGTAAAAGAGCAAAGAAAAAGTTGGGAATAGCCAACCCCAGAAAAGCAAAAACGGAGATTAATTTATCAAGCCAGGAATACTGTTTGACGGCCGAAAGAATACCTAAAGGAATTGATAATACCCAGGTGAAGATCATGGCACTAAGGGAGAGAATGAAGGTATTATATAACCTGCTCTTGATTAAGGTAAAGACGGGCAGCCTGTAAGCAAAGGAATATCCAAAGTCAAGATGCAAAATATTCTTAAGCCAGATGAGGTATTGCAGGTAGATGGGTTGATCCAGTCCGAAGCGAGCCCGCTCTTGAGCAATCCTCTCGGCAGAAACTTGAGGATTTAAAGCCTGCTGAGTCAAGAAATCCCCGGGAGCTAATTGGATTATGAAGAAGGAGATAAAGGATATCCCGATCAGTAGTGGTATCATATGCAAAAATCGTCGAACAACATATCTTAACAAGCTCCTCTCCTTTGTTCTCAGAAGATTCCGGGAATGTTAAATCTTAAGAATCCTTTTCAATCAAACACCAGGATTTAGTTATTCTTTTTCTAGATAAAGCACCTCCACATTCCAAAGGGTGCCTCCATAGGCGGTGGGACGGGTATTTTTAAGGGTGTTTCTAGCCGCACTAAGGTAAGTAGAGAGGGCAGTATAAAGAAAGGGAAGTTCCTCAGAAACGTTCATTTGCCATTGATCATAGATTAATTTTCTCTTTTGGGGATCTAATTCCTGGACACCTTTATTGAACAGATCATCTACTTTCTGTTCCCAGTCGTATCTATTTTCTGGATCATAATTCCAGGAATGCAATCCGCCATCAGACTTCCAGACATTAGCACCGCCGTGAGGCTCCACCCCGCCAGTCAAACCAAGGATGATGGCATCCCAGTCACCTCGTGGCTTGGTGGTTAACTTCTGGACTAAGAGATTGAAATCAAGAGGTCGGAAATGAACAGTCATTCCTAACTTTTTAAGATCATCAGCCAACAAAATACCCAGAGCTTCCCGGATATTATTACCGCTATTGGTGAAGAGCTCAAACTCTACCTTATGACCATCTAGGCCATATAAATATTTGGGTCCAACTGGCCGTATGGAGACATAATAATTCCCTATGGCAATGGCACCTATTAATACAATCCAAATAATCATAATTCGCCATTTTCTTCTGATGGCAGTCCATACACAAAGAAAACAAAGCACCAATATGGATATCAAAACAAAAACCCATCTTGGCCAAGGCCCAATTTTTTCTGGTATAAGTTGCTCACCTTTGTCAGTTTTTAGCCTGAAGCCAGTCTCCTGTAGGATCTTTCTCGCCTTGACCAAGTCATAAGGATACTCCTTTACCTCGGGATTGTAGAAGGCTTTCACGGCGGGAGAGACCGGGCTCCATTGAGGTACGCCAAATCCGTACATGACGTTATCAATAAAGGTCTGCCTGTCAATAGCGTGAGCTAAAGCCTTTCTGAACTGGCGATTGTTAAACCATTTGAATTTAATCGGGTCGGGGTGGCTCCAGTTCAGGATAATAAACGCAGAACCAAATGTTGGTCCCTCTTCGGTAATGGTGAAGTTTCTTTCCTTTTCCTTTGGTTTGAGGATAGCATAATCTTCTCCTCTCATTCCGTAGAGGTCAATCTCTCCCGCTTGAAACTTGAGAAGTTGAGTATCTATGGAAGGAACGATCAACATAATCATACCGTCTAAATAAGGCAGTTGATTTCCTTCCTGATCCACCTTCCAGTAATGGGGATTTCTCTGGAAGATAATTCGGTCATCCGGCAGGTATTCCTTCATCATAAAGGGCCCGGTTCCTATGATCTTATGGGGTGGAGTATCCACACCCCAGGTGGTCATATAGGTACCTTTCTTCACCGCGGGCTCGAGAACGTGTTGGGGCATGATGGCTGTTCCTAAGTGCCTTAGCAGAGGTGCATAGGGAACGGGCAAGGTAAATCTTACCCTGTAGTCATCCACTTTTTCTACCTTCATCCTCTTTCCCTCAATGGTCAAAAGATCCCGCATACCACAGGCTATATCCTCGTTATAAATGATATCGTTGTAGGTGAAGACAACATCATCGGCTGTAAAAGGCTCGCCATCGAACCAGGTTACACCCTTGCGCAGGTGAAAGGTCCAGACCAGCCCGTCTTCACTAAATTCCCAGGACTCTGCCAGGGCAGGTTCCACCTCAGTAGTTACCCCATGGGTCTCGGTCAATCCGCTGAACAAGAAACTTAAAGGGGTGGTCGAGGAAGTCTCCTGAGCAATGGGAAGATTAAAAGTCTTAGGACCGCTGCCAAAGACTGACCAGACCAGGGTACCTCCATGCTTTCCCACTTCTCCCTCCATAACCTTGGGATTCTCAATCCTGGCCGGAGAAAGACTAGGGAGAGCAAGTAAAATACTGATCCCCACTATTAAGTTCACCACCTTTTTCATTGATTTCTACCTCCTTTGTTTGAATTTATTTTATGGCCTGCTCTTTTCCTCAAATGACAGGCTACCCAATGCTGTCCTCCTAAATCCTCCCGCTCAGGGCTCTTTTGCCGGCAAATGGGTTCTGCATATGGGCAGCGTGGATGAAAATAACAGCCTGAGGGGGGATTTACCGGACTGGGCATCTCACCTCTAAGAACTATCCGCTTTTGCTTGACCGTGGGGTCTGGTATGGGCACTGCAGAAAACAAGGCCTCAGTATAGGGATGCTGAGGTGAGGTGTATAGTCTATCCCTGGTGGCAAGTTCCACTATTTTACCCAAATACATTACGGCCACTCGATGAGCTATATGTCGCACCACGCTTAAGTCATGAGCGATAAATAAATAAGAAAGTCCAAACCTACGCTGTAGATCCTTTAGTAGGTTTATGACCTGTGCTTGAATGGAAACATCGAGTGCCGAGACTGGCTCATCACAAACTATCAACCTCGGATCAACAGCTAGAGCCCTGGCTATTCCTATGCGTTGTCTCTCCCCCCCACTAAATTCATGAGGATATCTCCCGAGGTAATGTGCTGACAGCCCCACTATCTCCAATAATGTTACTATTTTTTCCTTTTTCTCAGGCCCTCTGGCTAAGTGGTGAATGACTATAGCCTCGCCCACAATGTCTTCCACACTCATGCGGGGATTCAAGGAAGCGTGAGGGTCCTGAAAGATGACTTGCAGGCGCCGACGTAACTTACGGAGGTCTTCTCTGCCCAGTTTAAAAATATCACGTCCCTCAAATAAAACCTGGCCCTCAGTTATAGAGGAGAGCCTTAAGATTGCCCTGGCCACGGTAGTCTTTCCTGAACCACTTTCACCTACCAATCCTAAGGTTTCCATTGGTCTAATAGAGAAGCTTACCCCATCCACCGCCCGGATCTCTCCCGCAGCGCGAGAAAGAAATCCTCCTCTCAGGGGAAAGTATTTCTTGAGATTCTTCACTTCCATCAGATTTTCATTGGGCTTAACCATTTCTAGTCTTTTCCTTCTGAATCATAGAGCCAGCATCGCACCCAATGATTTTTTTCTACTTCTAAAATCCGGGGAGGTTTGACTTTACACACGACCATAACTTTTTCGCATCGAGGATGGAATCGGCAACCCCCCGGCAAATTCAATGCTGTAGGAACGACTCCTTTTATGACCTTTAACTTTTCACTCACATCGTCCAGTCTGGGGGCGGATTCGAGCAGTCCCATCATGTAAGGGTGTTTCGGATGCTTAAAAATAGAGATTGCATCTGCATATTCCACGGTTTTTCCTGCATAGACGAGAACCACTCTGTCCGACACTTCCGCTATGACTCCCAGGTTGTGAGTAATGAGAAAAAGAGCCATTTCCGTCTCTTTTTTGAATCTTCCCATTAATTCCAGTATTTGGGCCTGAATAGTTACATCCAAAGCGGTAGTAGGCTCATCAGCAATTAAAAGATCAGGATTACAGGATAAAGCCATAGCTATCATTGCCCTTTGACGCATCCCTCCGCTCAACTGGTGAGGATATTGGTGAGCTCGTCGCTGGGGAGAAGACATACCCACCCTCTCTAACATCTCTACTACCCGGAACTGGGCTTCTCGCTTATCCACTTTCTGATGAAGAACAACGGCCTCGGCTATCTGATCTCCGATGGTAAATAAAGGATTAAGCGAAGTCATTGGTTCCTGAAAAACCATGGCTATTTCGTTGCCTCTTATTCTTCGCATCTCAGGCTCGCTTTTCTCCCTGAGGTTCTCACCTTGGAAGTTGATTTCACCCTCGATTATCCGTCCCGGCGGCTCAGGAACCAGACGCATGATAGAAAGAGCAGATACACTTTTGCCACATCCTGATTCGCCTATCATGCCTAGGGTCTCCCCCTTTTTTATGTTAAAACTTATACCGTCCACAGCCCGAACTACTCCCTCATCCGTGTAAAAATAGGTCTTCAGGTCCTTCACTTCAAGTAAAAGATCCTTGCCCAAAGTTATGAATCTCCTGACTTCGGGATAACTTTGCTTAAAACCACCTGTTTATCACTCTCACGGGCTAGTAGTTCGTAAACCTCCTTATACTCTCTATACTCGTCAACCGAGACCCTGGTGACTTTGTTACGCATCAGTTCCTCAAAATAAACGGTGGAGTTGGAAAAGGTGTATTTATTAATATAGGTAAACCATTTGGTATCCTTAATAATGGCAGGAGGAAGATATTTAACAGTAAAATTGTGCGGGAGTTTAATCTGGACCAGAGTCTTTGACTCCCTCAAAACACCAAAATCGAGGGGATAGCTCCTCCCCTCTCGGGAAACAAAATCGGCTGATACCCCTCCCAGGATAGGGATCAGCCTTTCCTCCCCCACGAAGGTTAAAAACTTAGGTCCCCTAAACTTTACCGTGATCTCGATGGGTTGACCAAGCTCTTCCGCACCACTTATGTGATAGTCCAGGAGCTCTCCCCCGGGTGAAAAACTATTAATGACCGATTTAAGTCGTTCTTTAATCAGGACTGGCTTGGTATATTTTATCCACCACCTCTGCCCCTGGTCATATTCACCAAAGGTGAAAATTTGCCTGGTTCCCCTAATTGTCTCATCCTCGCTTATCCTCAAATCCATCTTTAAAATAAATTTATTATGATCGGCGGAAAATAAAGGTGTAGTCTCAATCTCTGCCTTTCCTTCCGCAAGGATTAACACTTTCCTGTTTTGATCGGACCGGGGAAGATCTCCAAAAGAAACTGTTTCCTCGGTAGGGTCAAGGAAGACTGATCTTTCCCCAAACTTGGCCAAGACCATAGCATGATCGAAGACTAAACCAGGAAAATTATCATCCAACCTCCAATTACCCCGGGTACTGATCAAGACCGGATAAGCGGGAATCCCGGCATATCTTAGCATACCAATTAAAAGAACTGCCTGATCCTTACAATCACCGTACTTATTTTTAAATACCTCACTTGCCTGATGCGGCTCAAAGCCAGCTTCTCCATATTCTACCGCAACATAACGGATTTTTTCGGCCATCCAGTGATAAATTGAAGCCGCTTTTTCCTCCGCCGTTCCTTTACCTTTGATTAATTCCTCAACCTTAGCTTTAATTACCTCATCCAATTCCATCTTACGATCTGCCAAATTCTGCCACCAATCACCGATCTCCTGCCAACTATCGAAAGAAGAAAGAGAAAGACGGGGTACAATCTCTACCCAGGGTGGCATGGAAGGCTCCGCAATAATCTCCGGAATATTACTAAATCTCCACTCATACTCTGTCCCATCTTTCAGTGCCTTGACCCGGGGAGATAAATCAGCCGGGAAAGAAACAAAACCTGGATCATAAGATTTTATATGGAGCTTATACCCGGAAGGAACCAATACCTTTAAGTTACGATTCAGGCAGGGCTCGTATCCCTGAATTCCATAGTGAAATGAAAAATTTCCTCCATTGACCAGTTTATTAATATACTTCTTCGCCTTATATTCAATGATTGCTCCCCAAGTTACCTCGGGCATGGAGACGATCCTTACTCGAGCATTGCTATACAAAGGATACTCCAGGTATCGGGAAACATCACGAATGTGTTTATCACCCACTGAAACAACTTTTTCCTCGGGCTTGATAGTTCGAGCGTATTCAATCTCTACAGTCTCATAGGTGGAATCGTAGCCAACCTCTACCTCCCCATAGTGTTTGCCTCGCTCATTCAATATCTTCACCATAAAATGCGTGGTCTGTACGGCGGTGCCGTCTGAGAGAATCTTTAGCCGTTCATCGTCTAAAAGAACGATAGCTCCGGCATTGGGATATTCAGTCGAGCCAGGTGAGGTCTTTATTAAATTCCTTAAATAAGGGTCCTCAATGTCATCGACCGTGGCCAACCGCATCCCGGCATTGATTGAAAGAATTCTCTTTTTAGCTAAAGATAAGTATTTTCCTTCTTTGATCTGGCCATAGGCGCGAACGGCTTTATCAAAAAGGCTCTTTTTCTCACAGGTTTGTCCATAGTAATAGAGAAACTCTTGGTCGGTCGAATTTTCATTTTTGTCAAAGATGACTAAAGCGCGGGTGTAATTTCCGGTTTTATAATAAGAAAGAGCCAAAAGCTTGGCCCCGTCAAAATCTTCTTTTTTTTGGGGATAAAGAGAAGAAAGGATCTCGACTGCTTTCTCAAACCTGCCATGCTCATAGTAGAGCTTCCCCAGCAAAAATTGGATTTGATAGATATCAGCCCCGGGTTCATCCAGGGCTAAATTATATTCAGAAACTGCTTCATTAAAAAATTCCTCGCTTTTGGTAGCATACTCATTGGCCAGTTCCAGGTGGCTCTTAGCCTGAACTAAAGGAGTTAAGAAACAAAAGAAAAGTGAACCCAGAAAGATAAACCACCACGGTCCATATTTTATTCTTTTCATAAGAATCCTCGTTAGTCCTGCAGATGGGTCAGATGAATCATTTTGTCTGTAAAGCTCCTTGAGACCAACTTTCTCTTTGATAACAAATACGCCGTAACTAAATCTGAACCAGTACCTTAAGAACTTCTTCTTTCATGGTCAGAATTTTCTGGAAGGCTTTATCAATCTCCTGCAGGGTAAAATGATGACTGATAAGGGGTCTTACCCTCACTTTTCCCTGGTGAATTAGATCTATGGAGGTGGTAAAATCCTCCCTCACGTACATTAAGCTTCCCCAAAGCTCAAGTTCTCGGTCCTGAACATATGCTAAGTTAACCCCTATTTTCTCCTCCGGCACCCCCACTATGAGGATCTTTGTCCCCTTGCGGGCAATCTGAATAGCCTGCGAGACTGTCTCTTCAATACCTACACAATCATAGATAAGATCAATCCCTTCCTCGCCATAGTCTCCTTGGATAAGACTCACTAAATTCTCCCTCCTCGAATTTATGGCCCGATCAGCCCCTAAATCCCGAGCTTTCTTTAATCTATAATCAAGTAGATCAGTTACAATCACCTCTCCTGCCCCGCTGATTTTAGCCACTTGCATCACCAAAAGACCTATAGGCCCGGCTCCCAGGATAACTACTCTGTCTCCTATTCTTTGTTCTGCCCTTTTCACCGCATGAACAGCTACTGCCGCAGGTTCTATTAGAGCTGCTTCATGGTAAGAAATTCCTTGAGGTAGTTTTATAACTTTATCTTTGGGCACGGCAATATACTCAGCAAAG
>JAUWXE010000071.1 GCA_030616535.1 Candidatus Aerophobota bacterium | reverse complement strand
TCCCCGGTATAAACCTGAACCAATCCCTTCCTCATTTTTAACTCTTGTAAGATAAACGTAACTGTTAGCCGCAGACATCGCAAAGTGCGCGGAGATGAATCAAGCTGTTATAAACTTTGCTTCTTATGAACTATGAGCTATGAGCTACAATGCTATCCCGCTACGTTTATCTCCTTAAAATAGATACCCGGAGTTCTGGTAGATCCTACCCAACGAACCTCTCTTCCCAGGGCTACTACTTGATTGAGCATAGTATAAGCATTGCCACTCACCATGATATCTTTCAGTCTTCCCACAATCCTCCCCTTTTCTACCTTATACCCCAGATCCAAATTTACAGAGAACTCCCCCATGAGGGTATTGCCCTGTCCACTTCCTATTACCTGATCCACCACCACTCCTTCCTTAATATCTTTGATCATCTCCTCAAAAGAAGTATATCCGGCCTTTAAGATAAAGTTGCTGGGGGAGGGGGAAGGGAGACTATCGTATCCCCTGGCTCCATTGGCAGTACTTTCGGTCCCCATTAAACCAGCCGTTTGCAAATCATAGATGAAGCTCTTCAACACCCCTTCTTGGATTATCTGGGTGCGGCGAGAGGGCACACCCTCTCCATCTAAGGGAGCGGTAGCTAGACCAAAAGAGAATAGAGGATCATCGGTGATGTTGATACATGGTGAAACAATGCCAGTTCCGAGTTTACCCAAAAGGGGGGAGACCTTCTTTTGCACAGTTTTTCCGTTAATTCCAATCTTTAATGATTGAAGTAAGAGGGGAACTGCCTTGGGAGTAAAAATAGCTGGATATCTTCCAGGGTTGATTTTGACCTTCTTCCTAGAAACTCTTATGGCCTCGGTTATCTTCTCGGCCACGGAAGAAGACCAGTCGTTGTATTGGCAGCTCATCTCACCCTCCTGCACTCCCAGAAAATCCCCCTCTTTAGCTAAAAAGGCGTAAAATGAGAAGGCATAGGTGGTTTTTTTGAAAGAGTAAGAAAGCCCCCTGGAGTTCATAATTATGACTTCGATCTCCGTCTTTTCTGCTCCTCCATCGCATTTAAAATTAGGAGCTTCTTTCAAAATAAGCTCAACCGTCCTTTCTCCCTCCTCCACCATCTGGTTTGTCTTTAAGGAGATGAGATGAGAATCATAGCATTGAGGAGAAGGAATCTCACTCTGGTGAGGAAGATGAAAACGTGCCTCTTGCCCAAATTTGGCAGACTCAAGAGCTGAGTTTATCAAAGATTGGGGATTACTTAAATCGGTAAGGCTGGAAAATCCAATTCTGTGATTTTTAATCACCCGCAGTCCAACTCCATCCTCAAAGGCTGACTCAACCGACTTAAGCTTATTGGCTTGGAATCCAATTTCTTTCGTCTGGCATCTTACCCGGTAAAGCTCGGCCTCTTCAACACGAGAGGAGACCATCTCCAGAATCTTTTCCATACTATCTTCCCCCTACTACTACCTCCCGGATCTTTAGGTGAGGCCCTCCGGTGGACACCGGCAGGGGAGACTGAGCTCCCTTCCCACAGCCGCCGGGCCCGGTAAAAAATACGAGATCATTACCGATATTCTCAATATTGGAGAGGGTGGTAAAAATGTTACCGGTGAGGTTCAAATCCCTCACCTTCTTTCCCAATTTTCCTTTGCGGATGAGATAACCCTCCTCTGGAGAAAAAGTAAACATTTCCAGGTTGGTTTGACCACCACGAAAGCCCTTAACATATATTCCTTCTTCTACCTCGGCTATCATCTCTTCCAGGGTTTTATCGCCCGGCGCTATGTAGGTGTTACTCATTCTCACTATAGGAGGATACTCGTAGCTAATAGCCCTGGCATTCCCGGTGGGATGTTCCTCCATCCTGGCCGCTGTTTCTCGAGAATGGAGCCGACCAACGAGTTTTCCCTCCTTGATGAGATAAGTCTTTTGAGCCTCAACTCCTTCATCGTCGTACAGATAATAGCCCCCTTCTCCTTTAATTTTAGGCTCATCAATAATATTGAGCTGACTTGATCCAAAGATTCTTCCCAGCCGCATAATCTTTTGCATTCTCCTGTTCTCATAAAGAAAGTCAGCTTCGGAAAGATGTCCAAAGGCTTCATGGGCAAAGACCCCGCTCAGCTTAGGATCTACTATTACCGTGTATATACCTCCCCTGGCTGGCTCGGCACGCAGAAGATCTTCCGCTCGTTGAACTGCTTTTTCTGCCTCTTCTTCTCTTCCTTCCACTAGCTCGTATCCACCGACTCCTCCTATTCCCTCATGGGCAGATTGAATATTATCACCTCTTCGAGCTATAGCTGTCATTCCTAGGACTGTGTCTATTCTCTCCTGCTCAATGTAAGTCCCTTCCGAATTAAGGAAATACTTTATCATACGAACATCGGCATACTTTAAGTCAGAGGTCTGGATCTGCTTAGAGGAAAGAAGAATCTGGTTGTAGCGGCTACAGAGGAGATATTTCTCTTCCAGAGAAATCTGGCGGGGGTCTTTTCGCACCTCTGTTGATACTTTTTTATCTACAGACCGAACCGGAGCGAGCTTTATCTTTCCCTTTTTTATGAGGCGCGCCTCGTCCACCGCCAGTCTCAAATAGTCTTTTAATTTATCTATATCGTTGAAAGAAACAAAACTCCATCCACCCTTACTCTTGGCTCTTATAGCTCCTCCTTTTTCTGAAGATTCTCCAATTGCCTCCAGCTCTTTCCCCACATAGTGAATCTCAACTGCTCTGATTTTCTCATACCTGATCTCGATATAATCTGCTGCGACTTTCTCTAAACAGGAGGTTAGATAAGCCTTCATTCAGGAAACCTTTTCCATAATTTCCTCGGCAACGTCAAAGTTAGCATAAACTTTCTGAACATCCTCGGATTCCTCCAAAGCATCCATCAAGCGAAGCATTTGAAGAGCCTCTTTTTCTTCAAGGGGGACGGTAGTCTGGGGAACCATTGTGAATTCAAGTAGTTCAGGGGGGTATCCGGCTTTCTTTATATTCTCTTTAATTTGAGCAAATTGCTCGGGTGCAAAAACAATCTCCAGGGTATCATCTTCATCCTTTATATCCTCTGCCCCTGCCTCAACTGCTAGATCAATTACCTTATCTTCATCTACTTTGCTTTTGTCCAGTATCATTGTTCCTTTGCGGTCAAACAACCAGTTAACACATCCCACTTCTCCTAAATGACCTCCATGTTGGCTTAGAATATGCCTTATCTGAGAGATAGCCCTTTTTTTATTGTCGGTAACTCCCTCGATAAGCAAGGCCGCTCCTCCTGGCCCGTATCCCTCACAGGTGAATTGCTCATAGCTAACTCCGGGAAGCTCACCTGTGCCCCGCTGGATGGCCCTTTGCATATTTTCTTTGGGCATTCCCGCCTCTTGAGCCATCTCTACCGCCAGGCGCAAGCCGGGATTGGTCTGAAGATCTGCCCCTTGTCTTGCTTCGATGGTAAGTTTACGGGAAAGCTTACTGAAAATCTGGCCTTTTTGGGCATCCTTCTTTGCCTTTTTATGTTTTATACTGCTCCATTTAGAATGACCTGACACGCTGCATCACCTCCTCGCGTCTTTTGAAGTAGTCTAGCAGAAAGGAAGGCTCTGTCAATTACTCATTTCAAAGGTAATATCAATAAACTATGCCTAATCATATCTGCCATATTTTCTCACCAGCTCCATAACGCGCTTGTACTGCTGGAAGCTCACATCATGGGGAATAGAATGATCGGAGTGATAGATATATCCTCCTCCCTTTTTGGCTACCCTAAATTTATCTTTTATCTCCTTTTCAATGAGATTTGGATCACCAGCCCTCATCAGCCGAACGTCAATCCCCCCCATAAAGGAAAGTCTGTCGCCGTATTCTCTTTTTAGTTCCCTTACGTCCATTCCTGCCTTAACCTCCAGAGGCTGAAGGCAGGAAAAACCGGCCTCAATAAGGTAAGGAATCAGCTCCTTCACGCAGCCGCAGCTGTGCAGAATGACGGGCATCTCCTTTGAGCGAAAGTAACCACAAATCAACTTATGGGAAGGAAGAAGCTGCTCTTGGTAGCACTGGGGAGAAAAGAGAAGTCCGTTTCTGTATCCTAAATCATCACAGAGGAAGGCGCCATCAAATTCAAAGCCTTTCTCCACCATGAGCCCACACATATCAATAGCCAGCTTAGCCATAGCGGTATACATCTCCTTTACCCATTGAGGATCAGTGGCGATAGCCACCAGGAGCCTTTCCGTGCCCAGATAGCGCTGGAGAAGATCATAGCCTAAAATGGCACTGAAGGTGATAAATCTTTCCTTTTTTTGCTCCTTCTGAAACTCAATCAGAGCCTCCTCCAGGGGAACGTAACTCGCTGGATTCATGATATAGCTTGAGGTAATTAACCTGGAATCACTTGCGGTAAATCGACTCTTAATCTTCTCCCAGTCTTTTCTATTCTTGATGGGTGAGTCAATGATTTGAGGAGTGGTAGAGCGATTCCGATGGTTCTTTACCACCTCGCCCCACTGATTTCTCTGGATGATGTACTCCTCGTTTACTTCCAGCACCTCACAGCCGAGTTGAGGGCCAAGGTCGGGACAGAACCTGGCCATCTCATAGCCAAAATAGTCAGAAGCTAGGACATCTGGTGGAAGACCTTCCTTCCTCCACCTTTCTGCGGTTGCCTCCCAGGGTGAATCATGAATGGGAACCCGATCCGGCTCTCGGTGTTCCAGCGCACATCTCCATCTTTCCCGTGAATTCATCTTTCCCCCCTTTTAAAAATTTCTGAACCATGGGCTCAGTAATAATGCTCAGTCTCGTTCCCTCTTCGTGAACCATCCTCTCCCCTTTTTAGACCACCAAATGCATTCTAATCTTAAGATATCAAATGTCAACGAGAAGACAATGGCTACTGTTTCGTCAAAGCGATTATTTCTGGCTCTTGGGAAAGCAAATATTTTCCGCTTTTTATAAGGCTCTGTAGGTGAGATCTACTGCTGGGAATGCCTTCGGTAGGCAGGTAAATTCTTAAAGGTATTTTCTATGGCATGGGTTCGGCAGGAATACCTATCCTCATTCTTATCTCCCTGGCCAAGGCTGGAGCGTCTCCAACCCGATAGTTGTCAGTGATGACCAGCTTTGGTCTACTTTCTCTCACATATTCTAAAAGCTCCTCAAAATCAGCATGATCGCTTAAGGCTACCATGTACTCATTTGAATTTAGCTTGCGCACGGCTTGTTCAAACTCCCAACCACTTAAAGAGATCCTTGTCACATCCTTGCTTAGTCCTCTTTCTGCCATTATGTGATATAGACCCACAAATCCTTCTTTTCCCTGAATTAATTTTTGAGCTTCGGGGTGGCTGGCAGAGAAATAGGTTCCAAATTTCAGGCCGTGCTTCTGGCATAGTTTCGTCATCTTAAATGCCTTTTCCTGAAGAATAAGAGAGACCCCCAGATCTACTTTACTAAAGATGGCTAGAGCTTCCTGAAGCTTCCCGTAATAGCCGAGGACATAGACAGGTCCCTCTTTCAAGCAATTCCTGGTAAGGAAATGAGTTCATCTTCTATTCTCACCTTAAAGTTCCGCACGTGGCTACCCTCTCCCGGTATCGGATATCTCGGGGAAGATGATGATCGTATATGAAAACCTGAGGGTTGGTCTTTTGAACGATTAGTTTGACGTTAACTATAGCCCTTTTAAGATTGATCCGGTTGAGCATATAACCAAATAGATAAGTTGCCGGTCCATCCAGAGATCTACCATTCGCTTGAACCATTCTCTTCCCTTAGTTATCAGCTCCTCTTTCCTTTTCTGATAATCGCCATAGTCTATGTGGCTTGCTAAAGGAAGATGGTTTAAGGGATCTTCAATTATTCTGGCCGCCTTTTTTATGGCCTCAAGAGCTAATCCCCGAAGCAGAGACTTTTGATCATCGGGAAGAGGATAACTCGGCTGCATCCCCGAGGCTCCCGGATCAATGAG
>JAUWXE010000100.1 GCA_030616535.1 Candidatus Aerophobota bacterium | reverse complement strand
TCCCAGCCCTTCCTCCTTCTCCACACTTTCCAGAAGATAAGAAAACTTTCCCTGGCCTAGCTTCATAAAGGCGGAAACCGGAGTTTCTAGATCAGCCAGACCCTCCTTATAAACAGGGATAAGATTACCCTTTCTGGCGAGCTCCCTGAACTTTGCCTCGTCGGGATAGTACATTACCACTCACCTCATGAGAAGGTGGAAAATGAATAACCACTAAAAAACCGTGCTCGAGATGAGCCCGGTAAATACAGGTACCCTCTCTCCTCATCTCGTCTCAAGCTATCTCTACTAGTCTAATCTCCATCATCTTGTTCAATTATAACTTATCACCCCTTGACTGTCAAACCTCCATACTGATGTCTCTTTTGCATCAAATCATTTCCTCCTCTGGTGTTACCTCATCAAGTGATTTAACACGAAAACAAGGAAGGAAGATCAGACTGTCTTTCACTATTTACTAATAGAATCCCATCGTTCTAGGAGATAAGGCTTTAATTTCTCAAACTTATCACATAATCGTTCAATTACCTCTTCCGCCTCGTAGGTCGGCATCTGTTTGGTCTCAATAATAAAGGAAGCTGTTCTTCCAAAATAAATAGGTATCAGAGACTCAAGGAGTCTATCCTTCACCTCAGGTGGAGCGGCTTTTTTCTGACAATAGGCAACGGCAAAGTCATAGATCGTTTTTACCCAAAGCCTCTGAGAAAGATTAAATTCCTGCAAGGGAAGTTTGGCTACTTTCTCTAGCTGTCTTACCCTTTCGGGTGGAAGGAAAGTAAGCCAATAATCACGATTCTCAATTGCTCCTTTTCTAAATTTATCTATCAAAAACCTACGATTTACCACTACAGGCTCAGGAGAAGCTTCTGAACGAAAACCATAAACAGCGGTGGGCTTTGCATGGGTGACTTGCTTCCACTGGGCTTCATAATCACATATAAGCTGAAAAAGGGTGACCACCACTTGTTTAAACATGGGGCCGAGATCTTTTCCGGGATCCTTGGCATCGTGTATTTTGGCACCCAAGTAAGATTGACATACCTTGTAACCTTCGTTTATGGCGGTAGTAGTCATCCAGATATCTATACCATAACGGGCCACATCCGTTCCCCAAACATCCTTGGTCAGGAAGGATTTAACTAGTTTGCTCGAGAAGCCAAAATCTCCCCCTATGGGTTGACGCACCCTCAAACCATAAAGGGCTCTGGTTAAAGGATAGACAATGGAATTGGTAATGGTGCCATCGTATTTATGACGAGAGTAAAGAGGAGAAACATAATCATAACCTTTTATCACGATAGGACCGGCCAAAAGCTCAACCCATTCAGGATTAATGCTTCTTAGATCAGAATCGACCACCAGACAGGCTCTTGCCTTCAGTAGCTTCGCCGCTTCGAAGATAGCCTTAAAAGCACTTCCTTTTCCGGGAATACCATGATAGGGAGCAGAAAGATTCCTGGCTGGTCGAACTGGATGTCTAATAAGAATGGTGTCCAGATCAGGGTAAATACTGGTCTTTTTAACGATTTCCCTGGTTCTATCAGTTGAACCACCATCAGAGTTCATGACCACTGATCTAAATTTAGGGAAGTATTTAGCTAAACCATACTGAACTGCTCTCACCGCATGGGCAATAGTTTTTTCATTATTAAAACTGGGTATCCCTACCAGAAGATCCGCTTTTCCCATCTCTTCAATTTGATCCCTTGCCTCTTCTGTTAAGCCACTTTGATTTTCCATCCTTTATCCCCCTTTAAGTCTCCTCTGGACAAAATGATTGACCATATCTCCCAGACTTTTCATAGCGTACTCGTAACCTTCGGATACATAGTAGAATGTGTGGTTGAGAACTCTGGCTATCCTTAAAACTTTTTTTAATATAAGTTAAGAACTCGTTGTCAAAGGGATTAGCTGTGGCAAGCTGATTAGCCGGGAGGTCTACCTCCTCCGGATAGGATGGAAAGGGTAAGAGTGGTCACGGCAAAGATAATAACCAAAACCACAATGACTTTTCCCAGAAAAGTTACTCTCCCGGTAAGACCAAATAAAGTCCTCGTTCCCCCTCCAAATGAGGCTCCCGTGCTGGCTCCTTTTCCCACTTGAAGCAGGATCATTACTACGAGCAGAATACACACCATTACATGGATAACCAATAGAAATCCCATCTTTACTCCCTATATTTTACTATTTTGGCGAAAGAGGAAGCATCTAAACTGGCTCCCCCTACCAGGGCTCCATCTATATCTGGCTCCCTCATCAATTCTTTTATGTTCTCAGGTTTTACACTTCCCCCATATTGAATACGCATAGAATCAGCGAGGTCTTCCCCAAACAGCTCTGCCAAGACTTTTCTCACAAAACTATGCATCTCCTCTGCCTGCTCCGGAGTTGCAGTTACCCCTGTTCCTATGGCCCAAACAGGCTCATAGGCAATAACCACACGCTCGGCCTCTTCGGGATCGATTCCCTTCAGGCAAAAGTTAAGTTGAGCTTTAACAATTCTCTTGAAGCTACCTTCTTTTCTCTCCTTCAGTGTCTCACCCACACATACCACAGGAATAAGTTCAAAGGTGAGAGCAGATTTGATTTTTTTATTTATCCCCTCATCGCTCTCACCAAAGTACTGTCTCCTTTCAGAATGACCCAAAATGACGTATCTACACCCTAGATCAACAAGCATAGGGGCAGAGATCTCTCCCGTATAAGAACCCCCGGCTTCCCAGTGCATGTTCTGGGCTCCTAGACCAATACTACTGTCCCTGAGGATTTTCTCTACAAGACCAAGAACGGTAAAGGGAGGAAAGACTACCAACTCTATCCCCTCAACTCCTTCCATCCTTTCCTTTAAATCCTGGAGCGTTTGAACAGCCTCTCTGGCGGTTTTGTTCATTTTCCAATTTCCACCCATGATGGGTTTGCGCAAGAGCCTCTCCTTTTCCTACTTCTTATCCATCAGGGCAGCTACTCCAGGCAGCTCCGCCCCTTGCAAAAAGCTTAGAGAAGCTCCTCCTCCTGTAGAGACATGGGTCATCTTAGCTTCTATTCCGAGTTTTTTCACCGCACTCACCGTTTCCCCTCCCCCTATAATAACAGTAGCCCCGGATTGTGCTAGAAGCTCCGCTATGGCCCGGGTACCTTTAGAGAAACTTGCCAGTTCAAACATTCCCAGAGGACCGTTCCAGAAGATGGTTCTTGCCTCCCGGATGATCCCTGAAAAAAGTTCAATGGTCCTCGGCCCAATATCCAAGCTGAGATAATCAGGAGGAATCTCTCCCCGATCTACAACCTTTACCCCCACCCCCTCCTTGGCCTCCCTGGCTATCAGGTGGTCCAGAGGAAGATGGATATGACACCCTTCCCCAGAAGCCTCTTTCAATATTTCTCGAGCTTCCTCTATCTTTTCTTCCTCCACTAAAGACCTGCCAACTTGAGCTCCCTCAGCCTTGAGGAAAGTGTAGGCCATTCCCCCTCCTACAAGAATATCCTGGCATTTCTTAAGGAAATTATGCAGTATACCTATCTTGTCCGAGATCTTAGCTCCCCCCAGGATAGCTACAAAGGGACTCCGGGGATTGGTAAGAAGCTCTCCTAACATCTCAAGTTCCCTTTGCATCAAAAGTCCGGCTGCCGCTGGCAGAAATCTAGTCACCCCTACCGTAGAGGCATGGGCTCTGTGGGCAGCCCCAAAGGCGTCGTTGACAAACAAATCAGCCAGATCCGCTAGCTTCCTGGCAAATTCAGGATTGTTCTGGGACTCCTCTTTATGGAAACGAGTGTTTTCTAAAAGGACAATGTCTCCCGGTTTGGTGCCTCGAGTGGTTTGCCTTACCCTGTTCCCTACACATTCATCCATTTTTAATACCGGCCGCCCTATTAGCTCCTCCAACCGGCGAG
>JAUWXE010000107.1 GCA_030616535.1 Candidatus Aerophobota bacterium | reverse complement strand
CCAGAGCATCCTCAGTTATGCAGGCATCGGTGGTGATAAAACAGAGCATGGTGGCCAGGTTCGGTGAGATCATTCCCGCTCCTTTAGCCATACCTCCAATTACTACCTTGCCTTTTCCTCTTGCCGGAATGTCGGTTTCCACCGCTATTTCCTTGGTAATCTTATCGGTAGTGAGGATAGCCTGAGATGCCCAATGGCCTCCTTTAAAAGATAAAGACTCCACCGCCTGTTCTATTCCAGCCTCAATCTTAGACATGGGCAAGGGTTTACCTATTCTTCCGGTGGAGGCTACCAGAACTACATCTTCTTTTAATCCTAACTGATGAGCTGTCAATCTGGCCATTTTCTCTGCGTCTTTAAGTCCTTTTTCTCCGGTGCAGGCGTTAGCATTGCCACTATTTATGATGATTGCCTGGGCCTGGTGACGGCGAATTTTCCTTAGAGAATAATAAACCGGTGCCGCCTTTACTTTGTTACTGGTAAACATCCCAAAACTAACTGCCGGAACCTCTGAATAGATTAATGCTAGATCAGGCTCAGTTATCTTTATCCCACAGTGTACGCCCGAGGCTTTAAATCCTTTGGGGGCTGTAATTCCTCCCTCTACTTCTTTCAATGGTTTCTCCTTAGCTTAAGCCCGTGGTTTCTTCAAACTCACACATTATATTCATGTTTTGCACTGCCTGGCTAGAGGCACCTTTTCCTAAATTATCGATAGTGGAAATGACTATTACCCGGCGTCTTTTTCCATCCACCGTAAGTCCTATCTGGCACCTATTTGAATTGACCACATCTTTTACCTGAGGAAAGCAGCCTTGAGGGAGAATTTCCACGAAAGGTTCCTCTCTATAGAAATCCTCAAACACTTCAACTAGGTCCTTTAGCTTTAAAAAATCCTTCAGGTCGGCATAACAGGTAGAAAGTATTCCTCGATTCAGGGGAACCAGGTGGGGAACAAAGGTGATTTTGACCTCTTTTTGGGCAAGTTTAGCTAACTCTTGTTCGATTTCGGGGATATGTCGGTGACATCCTACCTGGTAAGCAGATAAGTTCTCATTGACCTCAGGAAAATGGGTTTTCAGGGAAAGTTTTCTTCCCGCTCCGGTAACTCCGGATTTGGAATCTACAATGATGCTGTCTTCTTTTATTAAATTATACCTCAGTAAAGGAGCCAGGCAGAGTATGGCTGAAGTAGGATAACAACCCGGATTGGCTACCAGACGAGCCCCTTTTATTTTTTCCCGGTAAAGCTCGGGTAGACCATAGACTGCCTGTTTAAGTAAGTTTTTCTTTTTATGGGCTACTCCGTACCACTTTTCATAAACCAGGGGATTAGTGAGACGAAAATCAGCCGAGAGATCCACTATTCTTTTTCCTCTTAAATAAAGATTTCCCACCACCTCCATGGAGGCCCCATGAGGAAGAGCCGTAAAAATAAAGGAAGAGGCTATCCTTTCTGCATCGAGTGATTGGCAAACTAGACCCGTACTCAGCCGGGGATAGACCTCTGAGATTTTCTTTCCGGCAAAGCTTTGGGAAGTTATCGTCTCAATCTCTACTTCAGGGTGTCTTAAGAGAATCTTAACCAGTTCTGCCCCGGTGTAACCGGTGGCTCCGATGATCGATACTTTCAATCCCCACCTCTTTAAATTTGGTATGCGCAAGACACTCGAGGGGGGAAATAGGGCTTCGCCGATTCCTTCGGAATGCCCCCTCGACGGCTCGATCGGCAAAGCCGACTCTCGCTTCGCTCGAGCAAGTCGAGCCTGCTCCCCTCTTTTTTCTGATATTTGGTCTACCGAGGTTTACTTGATAACAATCCAGAGAAATTATTGAAATTCCTCAAGATTATCGTGCTAGTTTAGCAAAAGGGGAAGGACTTGGCAAATAAAGGGATTATTCCTGAATTTTGTCTTTTGTAAGCTGGGAAATCTTGCCAATAGCGACACTCCAGACTAACTGTGATCTGTTTAAAACGTCAATAACCTTTTTGGGATCACGGGTCAAGGTAAAGATACTTTTTCCATTGGTGAGGAATTTAAGCTCGGAGAGTGGCTCTTTTATTTCTGGCTCATGTTTTTTCAAATAATCTACGCTTTTTCTTATCTTCTGGAGTGAGATTCCACTGTCGAGAAGGCTTTTAGCTGTATTCAGTCTTATTAAATCTCCAAAGGAATAAAGTCTCCTACTTCCCTTTTGGGCACTCTTTATGCTGGGTTTGATGAAGCCGATCTTGGCCCAGTATCTAAGTTGATTATAGGAGATTCCTACCACCCTTAAGACCAGTCCTGCTCTGTATCCTTCCATAGCGCTCAAATTCATATCTTCCTCTTATCAATCAATCTTTTCGCTTTGCTTGTAGTTCTGGGCAGAGTAGCCAGCTCTACCTGAGGAGTCACCATGAGCTCCCCCTTAAGTTTAGCTTTGAAACAGTTCCCGATACTCTGGCACAACATCGGCTGAAAAACTCTTAATTCCTTCCACAGTTTTGGGGTGTTGAAGCATGCCTCTAATTACCGGAAAAGGTATGGTAGCGATATGTGCTCCTGCTTCCGCCATTTGCCTGATTTGTCTTGCATTTCGAATACTGGCCGCGATTACTTCTGTTTTTATCCCATAATTTCTATAGATTTTCATGATGCTTTTTACCAGATATACTCCACTCTCTATTCCATTGTCTTTGCCAAAGCCAATGCTGTTTTTTGTCTCTGTGTCAAGATGAAGAGAGGCTGCAGGCTCACCGCGTGAACTTTTTAGGTGTTTATCAAGCATTTTTTTACCGATTTTCTCTATTAACTCAAAGTTGAAATAGTCACCCTTACTAAATTCTAGTCCTAATTTTTTTCTGATGTAGTCATCTATTCTTCCGGCAAAAGGGCTGGCATAGCTAGCTCCAGCCTTGGCTGCTAAAAGTGCCTGTTCTGGAGTCATTATGAGAGTTACATTTATAGGGATACCCTTCTGACTCAACTTTTTTATAGTCTTTAAGCCGTCATAGTCTATTCTCTCTGATTCATCTATGCGCGTGTTTATAGGAATCTTTATTACTACATTTTCGGTAGCCGGATTAAATTTACTATATAGCAGCTCGGCTTCCTCAATCATTTCTTTCATGGTTAAGCTGATCACCTCCAGGCTGACTGGTCTACCTTTACCGGCTGTTTTGCATATTTCCCAGATGTAGGTTTCCATATCAATCTCTTTGCCTTGTTCTTTTGCGTCGTCTACCGCTCTTTTAATTAGCGAAGGATTAGTCGTTACCCCATCAACTATGCCCCAACTACAGGCCTCTTTAATTTCATCTAATTTTGCCGTATCTACGAAGATTTTCATTACTCCCCCTTTTAGCTTTAGGATTTTACTCCCATATTTATAACATCTCCTCTGGTGGCGTCAACTTCTCTTTCCTGATTCAAAAGCTGGCTTTGGCATCTATCTTTTGGTCTTTAGTTGACCTTGATAAATCTCCCGGAGGTGATTGAAAATCTGAAGATACTCTCTG
>JAUWXE010000009.1 GCA_030616535.1 Candidatus Aerophobota bacterium | reverse complement strand
GTCCTCGAGGCCATTAGCCAGTTTAAACTCCTTTCTGACCCACCCCCCCATATAGTAGTGGGACTTAGCAATATCTCCTCTCAGACCCTAGAGTTAAGATTAATCAATAAGACTTTCTTAGTAATGGCTATTGAAGCGGGATTAGATGCAGCTATCTGTGATGTCACCGACACCGAACTAGTCAGTGCTGCCATTACTGCGGAATTAATAAAAGGTGAGCATATCTATTCCGATTCCTTCTTAAAGGCTTATCAGGCAGCCAAAAAACCAGGGGTCAGTGATTAGTGGTCGGACGCCACTTTGCGGCTATCGTCCGCTTGATTATCTACAGGAAAGAAAGCTCTCCAGATTTCATTAAAGCTTTGTCTTTTCTGTCCTTTCCATTACAAGCCAGATGTTTTTTTCATCGGAGGCTTTCCTCCGGAAAAAGATAATGCGCCAAAACCAGTAATAATCGTGAACTTGACAGTACTGACGAATTCCCATAAAATAAGATACAAAGCCTTTTAGCTACAATGGCTGTTAAAGCGGCTAAGAATTTGTCTGGAAAATCCTGGGAGTAGACTAAGATTTGATTAGATAAGGATTTAGGAGGTGATGAGAAAAAAGGAATGGTAGAAAATAATAATATGAAGGCGATGATTCTGGCAGCCGGTGAAGGCACCAGAATCAAATTAAAGATCCCCAAGCCGCTGGTGAGAATAAATGGTCTCTCACTTCTAGAAAGGACGATTCTCACCTTTGCCAACTTAAAGGTCCAAGAACTGGTGATAGTAGTTGGATATCAGGCTGACAAAATCAAGAGATACCTAGCCAACAGACCCATTGTTCAAGACTATAAGATTACCTGGGTGGAAAACAAACAGTTTCATCGAGGCAATGGACTATCCGTTCTCTGTGCTCAAGATTATGTGGGAGATCGTTTTTTCTTAAGCATGGTCGATCATATCTATGACTCAAATCTATTCTTCAATCTGTTATTCTGTTCAGGGGATCTGGTCTGTGTAATCGATTCTCAGCCAAGGTTTGCTGATCTCAGAGATGCTACTAAGGTGTTGGTTCAGGATGGTAAGATTCAAAAGATAGGTAAAGGTTTAGTTCAGTTTAATGGCTTGGACTGTGGGTTGTTTTTGTGTTCGAGAAAGATATTTCCCATTTTGGAAGAGACAATCCAGCAGGGAAAGGAGGAATGGGATGACGCCAAGGAGAAATTTGCCGAGAGATTTAAGCTAGATTTCTTTGATATCCGCGGTGCACTCTGGCTGGATGTAGATACCCCCAAAGATGCGGTAAAGGCAAGAAAGCTGCTCAGAAAAAGGAAATGAAGGCAATAATCATAGCTGCAGGAAAGGGATTAGAATCTAAAGATCCCCATCCCAAAATTCTCCTTAAGTTGTGCGGTGGTTCTCTATTAAAAAGAGATTTCTATCTTCTCAGGACGGCAGGGATTAGGGATGTTATTGTTCTGGGGGAGAGCTATACCCCTGAGATAGAAAAAGAGATAAAAAATGGAAGAAAATTGGGGATGAGACTAGATTTCATAAGGAAAGAGGAGTGGTCTCAAGCTTTCTCCTCTCTGTCTCAAGGGACAGAATCCGACCTCTTTCTTCTTGTTGACGGCGACTGTGTCTTCGAGGTAGGCCTTCTCAGAATTCTTTTAGACTACAAGAAAGTTGCTCTTTGCTGCGATAGTCAGTCGGATGAAAATAACGGCGGCGGGTATCCCAGGATCCTCTCTGAGGACGGAAAAATCCAGAAGATCGGGAAAAATTTAAAAAGTTGGAACAAAATCTATACTGGAGTAGCTCTCTGTAACAAAAAAATTCTCTCTCTGTTAGAGGATCAATCTGTAAACCTTACTGATTGGCCAGTTTCTCTTAATCGTATCCTCCCTCAGCAAATTGTGAGCTGCCTCGATTTATCTGAAGCCATGACTTACGATTCAGAACTGCGCCAGAAGGTTAAGCCCTTCTGGCGGAGAATAAACTCTCCCGAGGATTTAAAGGAGGTAAAGAAAAGACTTATCAAGGGAACCCAGAAAAGAACCCTTGACGTGATGGCCTGGTATGTCCACCGGCCTATTGAGAACAGGATTACCTACTATCTTTCGGAACTTCCCTTAACACCTAACCAACTGACCATATTTACCAATATCCTTGCCTTTTTTATAACATTTTTCTTTTTTAAAGGATATCTTCTCATGGCTTCCCTTCTCACTTTTGTGGTGAACATCATGGATGGCCTCGATGGAAAAACAGCACGGGCAAAGGGTTTATTCACCCACATCGGGAATCTTGAACACTCACTCGATACCCTTTATGAGCAGTCTTGGTATGTAGCCTTCTCCTGGGCCATTTTTGCCATCACCCGATCCTTGGTACCGTTGCAGCTCTGCCTGGCCATAATCATCTTTGATACCTTTAATCGTCACTGTAGCATGCAATTTCGAGCTATTATGAGGGTTCCCCTGGCAGATTATAGCCCATTCGATCGAGCATTCAGGAGGTTTGACGGAAGAAGAAATATTTATACCGTTTATATACTGGTGGGAATACTAATAGGCCAGCCTATATATTCATTGTGGGCTATGATGATCCACGCCATCATCACTAGTCTGGTCTACTTCTTAAGATCGGCCAGACACATGCATGCCGCCGATATGGGACGCTAGGCCAAATTTGGACGCCATGACTGGCTTTGTCTCTTTTGAGTTGACAAAAAATAGTGGGTGTGTTATAGATTATACCCACAAAGATTTTCTTTTTCATTTTTAGGAGGAAGGAATGATTAGAACGGAGAACTTGACCAAAGAATATGATGGATTTAAGGCAGTTGATAACCTCAACCTTGACGTAAAGGAAGGTGAGATTTACGGCTTCTTAGGCCCTAATGGAGCAGGCAAAACTACCACTATTTTAATGCTTTTAGGCATCTTAAGGCCAACCAAGGGCAAGATTTACCTTTTCGAGGAAGATCTAACTAAGAACTTTCTCTCCCTTAAAAGGAGAATTGGAGTAGTTTCGGAAAAGCAGTACCTTTATAAGGAGATGGCGGCGGGAGAGTATCTTGATTTCTTTGCCGGTCTTTATGGAGTAAAAGATAAAAAGAAAAAAATAGATGAACTCCTGGAGGCAATGGGCCTACTTGAGGTAAAAAATAGAAAATTGGGAGCTTTTTCTCGCGGTATGCAGCAAAAGCTTGGCTTTGCCAGAGCTCTCCTGCACGACCCGGAACTTCTCCTTCTCGATGAGCCCGTATCTGGACTTGATCCTACGGGAATAAAACAGGTTAGGGACCTCATCGAAGAAGAAAATAGAAAGGGCCGAACCATATTTATCTCCTCTCACCTATTGTCCGAGGTAGAAAGACTCTGTAGGGAGGTGGCCATTATAAATGAGGGAAAGCTTTTGGCTGAAGATACTATGGAAAATTTGAGAAGGAAACTGTCCAAAACAGTGGAACTCGAAGTAGAACTCTCCCGGGCCAAAGAAGAGATCATGAAGGCCCTCTCTTCCTTTGATTTTGTCCAGGCCATAAAACAACAAGAGAATTTCTTGACTCTAAGGGTAAAATCAGACCGCGACTATCGAGCCCAAATCTCGGAGACTATCTCCCGCCAGGGGGGGGTTGTTCTGGGCATAAAAGTCAAAGAGATGAGCCTGGAAGAGGCTTTCATTACCATCACCCAGAAGAATATCTCCTTACTGGCTCCACTGGAGGTGACTGAATGAAGAGAGCCATCCTCTACGTGATAGTAGTCCTCATAGTTGTGGTGGCTTTGGTGGCCACCTTTAACTTAAGGAGTGGAAAATACGCCACTCTGAAAGGAAAGATAGTGGATGCTCTAAGCGAAGATCCCGTATGGAAAGTAAATATGGTCCTTGATGGCAAATCTACCACCAGGTACCTGAGCAAAACCTACCGCTTCACCGGGATTAAACCCGGATCCTACACCTTTAAGGCCACAGCTCCCAATTACTATAGCTTCAGCAAAGAAATCAAAGTGAAAAAGGGGGAGAATATCCTCGATGTTTTTATGAAAGGGGAAAAGATTCCCGATCTCCAAGGCATTATTGTTTTCACCGAATCCCAAGAAAAAGGGATCCAGCTGGAGATAAGATTTGCCGACAGTAAGGGAGAGGGGATAACAAAATTTCCCCGTCTTTCCTTGAATCTAGAAGGGAAGCTCTACCTGAAACTGGGTAGCGAGGAAGATTATACCCGAGGGAAAGAATTGTTCAGCGGTTCAATAGAGCTTTTCTGGGACTCGGGAGCTTTTCTAGCTAAAAACAAGGGTATAATCCCCTGGGAAAAGATCGGCGAGCATCTGGAAATTGAAAAATACGGTATTCTCGATGTTCTTCTTCGTACGCCTCAGGGGGACTTCAAGGATACAGTTGACGATGTAAAGCTTTACCCGGAGGAATAAAGTGAGTAAAGAGAAATCTTTCCTATCGACTAAGACAATTAAGGTTCTGACCAAAAGAGATCTTGTTTCAGCCTTACATGGATGGGGGATCTATGTAGCAGCTGTTATCTCCTTCTTACTTTCTTCTTTTTTTCTGGGAAGATATCTGGGAGGTATCAGGGAAAACAATATTCGAATCTCTCCCGATCCCTTAAGTAGCTTTCTTTTCTTTCCTTCCGTGATTATCATATCTTTCTATTTAACTATACTTTCCTCGATTTCCGTGTCTCAGGAAAGGGATCAGGGAACTCTGGAAATTCTATTTTATGGGCCTGTCAGCTCCTCAGCCTTCATTTTAGCAAAGTATCTTAAGGAGATGCTAACTTATCTCATCATTGTGGTCTTTTTTTTCGTCTATTTCTGGGGAGTTTCCGGCTTAACCAACCTTGGTTTTTCCTATGGTCTGGCCAAAGCTATTTTTCTCTCCATTTTTCTGGTCTCCTGCTGGATTAGCTTCGGCTTATTTATCTCCTCTCTCACCAGCAGAGTGAGAAATTCCATTCTCTGGGTGGTAGGAGTATTCCTGGCTCTCTGGGCTCTCTATTTCGGACAGGGACTACTGCTCAGTCTCTCCACTGAGGAGATGCCCGCTTTCCTCTCTTATATTGGGGGAGCCGTTTCCTTTATCTATCAAGCAGTATGGTGGATCTCTCCCCTGTCTTATCTAAGCCGGGGAATGGATGCGGTTAATGTGGGAAGTATTTGGCTCTATGGAATGAGTATACTTTACTCCATAATTTATTCGGTGGTCTTGATAATTCTTTCCATATTCATCCTTAAAAGAAAGGGGGTAAGGGGATGAGAAAAATCATGGTCTTTTGGGGAGTCTTTTTCTGTTTCCTGCTTTACCTGCAAACCACGTCGATGGCTCAAGCTCCCATGATGAGCGAACAACTGGTTTACAGCTTAAATGTTTATAATGGAAAAGGGTATGGAGGTGCGTTCAATCCCCAGACCGAGAACACCATCTACTTTATAGCTAACAAAGATAGTGCTATTTCTGCCCGCACAACTTTGGTTTATTTCTGGCCTATTACGGCAAAATTTATGGCCGGGTGGCAGACCTTAAATGAAGAGGTAGTGGGGACCTTAGAGATCCTGAAAGAGGGAAAACTTATCAAGTCTTTGAAAAAGCAGGACAATTCCCTCTACTATCCTGAAGGCTATTGGGGAGAGATCAGTCTACTTTGCATAGATGAAGATGCTCATACCTATTATGAAAAGTATAAGGAGGCTACCGAGGAATACTACCAGAAGATCAGTGAGTTTTATAAGGCCAGAATTGAATACCGGAAGAAGATGGATGAGTTTCTTGAAGAGATAAAGAAGAGAAGAGAGGCGGGAGAAGAATTTACCAGTGAGGAAATAGAAAAAAGCATTCCTAAAGAGCCCAAGCCACCCGAGGGACCCAAATTCTATACCACTGAACCTCGCAAGGACTACGTCATTGACCTGCCAGTGGGCAGCTACCAGATAAGGATAAGGGCAGAGGACGGAACTATAATTCAGGACAGCCAGAAGAATCTGGTGGTCTTCACCTCCCGAAGAACAGGAGGAACCGGTTATGAAATAATACCGGGAAATAGGTGGACCATGAAAGAGTCCTGCGATGATCCGGCCAGGATAATTTATGCCGCGGGGAAGAATACCCTTTACTTTAACCCCTTCACTCAGGACGAGTATAATGAGCTATATTACAACAAACTGGAGGATCCTCAGAATCCGGGAAGGGTGGAGAGGTGGAGATGGGTTCATATTACTCCCATTAAAGATGTAACTCTTCTCTTTCTGAAAGGAGAGGAGGTGCTTCAGAGGGTGAAAAGACTTCCCTATTATGTAAAACAGATACCTGGTCCCACCCTGGGATATAACATCACTGAATATGACAAGGAAAAGCAACCTTATGAAAGACCAACCTTCGAAGGATATAAACTGGATCTATCCTCAACGCTGGAAAGAACCGGGTATCAGATTAACTTGGAGAAAAAGGAGGGAGGATTTTTTAAAGGGGGGAAAAGAGAGGTAAGACTGGTGAGAAAAGAAAACTCTAGATTATTATACGCCCTTTCTATTTTTCCTCTAGTTATCGGAGTGGTAATCTTTTTGAAGAGAAGAAGGAGACTAGCCCCCTGACCATCTTCTGGTTCTTACCATTCTCTCTACTTCTTCCAAGGTGGGAGCACCTTCCATGGGACCTTTTTTGGTCACGGCTAGAGCTCCTACGGCATTGGCAAACCTAGCCACTTTCTCTAAAGGCCATTCTCTTAGTAGGCCTACAACAAATCCGGCATCAAAGCAGTCACCGGCTCCGGTGGGATCTATCTCCTTTACCGGGAAAGAAGCTACTTCTATTTTATCCTTTGCCGTAAAGATCCATGATCCCTTCTCTCCCCGCTTGAGGGCTACTGTCTCTGGTCCATATTCTAATAGCTTCTGGCAGGCGTCCTCAGCATCTTTGGTTCCGGCTAACATCTTTGCTTCTTCTCCACTGGGTAGAACTACCTCACAGGAGGAAAGAATTGGCTCAGAGATTTCTCTAATCTTCTCTATCCCCAGTAGCTCCGGACGAAGATTAGGATCAAAACTGATTTTTCCTCCTGCCTCCTTCACAATTCTGACTGCCTCATAGCAAGCCTTCCGACATTCTTCATTTATAGATAAGGATGATCCCATTAGATGGAGGTATTTTACTTTGGATAGGTAATCCGAATCTACCTGATCCTTATCGATTTTTCCTGAAGCAGCCTTGGAAAGATGATAGATAAACTTTCGACTTCCATCGCTAAAATAGGTAACAAAGGCTACCCCGGTGGTGTAATCGCTTAAGGATCGGATGTAAGTAGTATCCACTCCGTCCCTTTCTAGCCTCTCCACGATCAACCTTCCGAAATCATCTTCCCCCACAGTGCCGATGAAACCGCAGTTTACTCCTAATCTAGCCACAGCATCGATGAAGATGGCCGGCGCTCCACTGGCAAAAGGACCAACAAAAGTTCCAGCCACACCCAGGGGTTGATCTACCTTTTCCCTCATTATCTCTACCAGAAGTTCACCTAGGGAGACTACCTGAAGGCGCACTTTTTCATTCCCCGAATCTTTCTACCATCTCTGAGTATCCACTTTTGATCAGCTCAATGAGCCTTGCATCTTGGGGCTGTTTTAACCCACAGTGCCAGGAAAGAACTTCCTCTAAAGATCCGGCTAGCCTGCCTTTGTCTCGGTTGATTTTAATGGCGGCGGCAATACCCAGGCAGTATATCTTCGGTAGAAACCCGGCCGAGAGTATAAACCTCGCCCCCCAGATAAGACGCTCCTGGGGTGCGAGCTTCTCTAGAGAGCCTCGCATACCCCTGGAGATGGAATCTCCAAATAGAGGAGAAATGATTCTTCTTAAAACATCGAAAGACTAGTTTTTAAGATCGTTCCTATCCAGAACCCCTCCGAATTTGCTTAAGAGGGCCTCTATCATCTCTTCATTCACCATTTTCTCGGCTAGCTCCAGGATTTCTTTTTCTTCCTCCAGTTGGCAGTAGTAAGCATAGCCTTTCAGATGACCAAGAAAGGCAAGAAAGGCGTGACAGCCGTTATGGATGAGTATTTTTCTCTCTTTTAGGACTTCGAACTCATCATCTTCCTTTACCTGAAAAGCAGGGCTGAGTGGGGTAGATTCATCTACCAGACCTCTCCTTATAGGGATCCCATAAAAAGGCTCTGCTACTATCCCCCAGCTAAATTCTCTGGCAACCGACTCGAAGTCACTCCAAGGCTTAACTTTCTCCTCGTAACGGCACATCCGTCCCATTACAGGCTCACTAATTTTCACCCAGGAAGGTAGATTCACCATATTCTCTTGGAGAAAACCCTGGAATTTAGCAGGGACATCTTGGCCATTCTCACAGCAGAGAATATATAACTGCTCTTTCCTCTCCAGATGTTTTTCTATCCCTTCAGCCAGAATGGGAGCTGCTCCCTTAAGGTTGGAAAGTCCCACTGCCGTAAAAATAAGACTGGCCTGGCCGATCCTTTTGACTGTCTTTTCTCTTTCTCTATTATTATCGAGATTCAGACCCTGCACTCCTCTAATTGCCACCACTTCTATTCCTGGTGTGGTGAGGTTAATCCTGTACTCATCCTTTTTACCAAGATAGGCTAAAAACTCCCCCTTAAATTCCCGATCAATGAAGGTTAAACTGTAACTGTTATGTAACTCGGGTCCCAGAAAACCCAGTCCCAGGGCACCAGCCCCAAAAACTAAGACTTCCTTTTTTCCCATTACTCTAATTTATTCCTATTTTCTTTGGGATCTTAGGGCTTTCTCCACTATCTTCAGGGCGCAATATTCTCCGCACATACTACAGACATCGGAAACTCGAGGTTTACTCTCCTTGCGCATCTTTCTGGCCAACCCTGGATCAAGGGCTAGCTTTATTTGTTTTTCCCAATCTCTTTTCTTTCTTAAAGTAGCTATTCGGTTGTCCCACTCCATAGCTCCCTTTACTTCTTTGGCAATATCACCTACATGGGCAGCAATTCTGGTAGCCATGACTCCCTCTTTAACGTCCTCCAAAGTGGGAAGTCTTAAATGTTCACCAGGAGTGACATAACATAAAAAATCTGCTCCGCTACTGGCCGCATAGGCTCCCCCAATAGCTGAGGTAATATGATCGTATCCAGGAGCAACATCGGTGACCACCGGACCCAGAACGTAAAAGGGTGCATTATGGCAGAGCTTCTTTTCTAGAAGAACATTTACCTTGACCTCGGAAAATGGGATATGCCCGGGTCCTTCAATCATTACCTGTACCTCAGCCTCCCAGGCTCTTTTGGCCAGCTCACCCAGGAGAATCAACTCCTGAATTTGAGCTCTGTCGGTAGAGTCGGCCAGACAGCCGGGACGAAGGCCATCTCCCAAACTTAAAGTAAGATCGTATCTTTTAGCAATCTCCAGCAGGCGATCGTATTGCTCATAGAGAGGATTTTCTTTATCATTGGCTACCATCCAGGTAGTGAGAAAGGCTCCTCCCCGGCTCACTATATCAGTAATCCTGCCCTCCCCCTTGAGGCGCTCCAGAGTCTCTCTGGTGAGACCGCAGTGTACAGTGACAAAGTCAACTCCATCCTCAGCCTGTCGCTCTATTACCTGAAATATCTTATCGGGCTTCATCTTTACCAGAGCTCCGGTTTCAGCTATGGTCTCCACCGCCGCCTGATACACCGGAACCGTACCTAAAGGTACCCGACAGGATTTTAAGATGATCCGGCGTATCCTATCCAGATCTCCTCCGGTACTAAGGTCCATAACTGTATCCGTACCTGCCTCCTGGGCTATCTTTAGTTTCTTTAGCTCATAATCCAAATCTACATAATCGGTAGAGGTACCTATATTAGTGTTTACCTTGGTTTTTGTTCCTTTACCTATGGCTTTTGGCTGAGGTAAGTTATGCTTTATATTTTTGGGGATTATTACCTCGCCCTTGGCCACTCCTTCTCTGATAAGTTCAGGATCCAGTCCTTCCTCTTTGGCTACCTGTCTCATCTCGGGGGTAATTTTTCCTTTTTTGGCTTCACTTAATTGGGTCATTTAATTTAAACTCCCTTATTTCCAATTTTCCTTCCCCACTCATCAGCTTTTAATAAAGCCTCCTTAACCATACTCTCACTGATAGGAAAAGGAAGGTTATGAATATGGCTTTCCTTTTTAGAGGTCTCTTTAACCAGGCGGGAAAGCTTCTTCCCATTGGTGGATAGTCCAAGTCCTTTTAGAGTTGAAGGTAAATCCAGAGCCGAATAAAGCAGCAAAAGCCTATCGATCTCATTCTCATCTCGTCCTTCCAGAATTAACTGCATGATCACTCCAAAGGCTACTCTTTCTCCATGAAGTACGCCACGAGTCTCTTTTAAGTGAGTCATCCCATAATTTAAGGCGTGAGCTGCCAGAGAACGGCACCTGCCCTTGCCCAATCCACTGACCAGCCCGGTTAAGAGGATATTAACCTCGACGATTTCCTCAACCTCTCTGCTGCAGTTTTTTCTCTCCACATCCCGCTTTGCCCTGGGCCCGATCTCTTTTACCAGGTTATGAGACTTTTTGGCTAGATCAAGGGCTAACTGAGTGGTAAAATCTTTTTTTCTTCCCTCGGTAGCCACTCTTGCCTCGTACCATTTAGCTAAGGCATCTCCCATCCCGGCGGAGAGTAGTCTCACCGGAGCCCGGCCGATGATCTCTGGGTCTACCAGAGTCAAATTTGGGCTTCTTTTTAAATCCAGGGTTTTCAGGTAAACTCCTTCTTCTGTATAAAGAGGGGCGATAAAAGACCAACCAGCGCAGGTGGCCGCGCTGGTAAGAAAGGTGATTAGGGGAAGATCTGCATTGTAGGCGGCCACTTTGGCCGTATCTATGGCCTTCCCCCCACCACATCCTATGACTACATCTATCTTGTTTTTCTTTAAGAGGTTGGTGATCCTTTCAATTTCTTTGATGGAGCATTCTCCCTGGAATTGCTCAAATGTGGGGACTAAATTTTCCTTACCCAAACTATCAGAAAGAACCTCTCCCACTTCAGAGTAAACTACCCTGTCAGCCAGAACTAGCGGCTTTTTGCCAAAAGAGGAGACAAATTCTCCCACTCTGGTCACTATCCCCTTTTCCTGAATATATCTTCCCGGAGCTAAAAAAAGATCAATCATCTTGCTTTACCTTTACGGCTAAGTTCATCGTTATCGTAATGCTTTACAGGCAAAATGTCAAGAAAAATTGACAATCTGCCAACCTATGGTAAAATCACCTTCAAATAAATTTAATCAGGCTAAAGAAGGAGATAGTTAATGCGTATAGGTATTCTTACCGGGGGGGGAGACTGTCCGGGATTGAACGCAACCATTAGAGGTATAGTCACTCAAGGGATAAAAGAAGGTTATGAGATAATAGGCTTCCTCGATGGATGGTTGGGGGTTCTAGAAAATAGGTGGGAAAGTTTAACCGAAGAGAAAGTAGAGGATATTCATCGAGAAGGGGGAACCATCCTCCATACCTCCCGCACCAATCCTTTTAAGGAAGAAAGAGGTCTTGAAAGAATAAAGGATACCTTAAAAAAGGCAGAAATCGATGTTCTGGTAGCCATTGGAGGAGATGATACTCTGGGCGTTGCCCGCAAACTCTATGAAGAGGGTTTCAAGACCATGGGAATACCCAAGACAATTGACAACGATCTTTCTTCCACTGATTACGCCTTTGGCTTCGATACCGCTATTAATATTGCAGTGGAAGCCATGGATAGACTTCATACTACTGCTAAGAGCCATCATCGAGTTCTGGTGGTAGAGATAATGGGACGCCATGCCGGATGGATGACCTTAGAAGCAGGAATTGGAGGAGGAGCCCACATCATTTTGATCCCTGAGGTTCCCTTTGATATCGAGGAAGTCTGCAGGGCTTTGATTAAGCGCAAAGATGAGGGGAAAAGTTATAGTATAGTTGCCGTGGCCGAGGGAGCAAAGGCAGCCAAAGGAAGTAAATTCCTCACCCGTGAGGTGGTAAAAGAGGAAAAAACCGATGCTTTCGGTAATATTCTTTTGGGAGGAATTGCCAGAGTACTGGAGAAGGAGATCGCCAAAAGGACGGGAATAGAAACCAGGTCAGTAACCCTAGGACACCTGCAAAGAGGGGGAAGGCCATCCGCATTTGATAGATTCCTGGCTACTCGCTTCGGCATCAAAGCCATAGAACTGGTAAAAGAAAGAAAATTCGGTCAAATGGCAGCTCTTCGTGGGACCGAGATCATCTCCGTTCCTCTAAAAGAGGCGGTGGGAAAGACAAAGTCTGTTCCGGCGGAGCTTTACCAGGAAACAGGACAGCTTTTCTGGGGAAAATAAGCCCCAAGATTTCCTAGATTTTCACAAGACAAGAAATGTGAGGGGGAAACAGGGCTTCACCGATTCCTTCGGAATGTTCCTCTGAACGGCCCGATCGGCAAAGTAAACTTTCGCTTCGCTCAGGGCAAGAGAGGGCTGCTCCTTTTTTAGGCATCTCGCTTGATGGCGATCCCTGGAAATTTTTGAAATTCCTATACTTAAACTAGCCGGTAAAAAATAAAGGTAAAACTCCATCCCTTTTCTCGGGGGCCATCCTCGCACCATTCAAAGTCAATCCTTAAAAAATCAAACCGACCACCCTATAATCTATCCCCCAAGTTACCCAGCCTTTTCCTATTTCCAGTTTAAGGCACAAGGTCAAAGGAGAATTTTCTCCTCAGCATGGCTAAAAATAACCATTTCCTACCGTCTTTAGTTATTTGAGGTTAGTAGCTTTAGGCTAACGTAGAGCCAAAAACGGTTAAATTTATCCATTAAAAGGGGGACTAAAGAGAAAAATAAAACTCACGTATCCTGAATAAAAAAGCGCAGTGACTTGTAAATAGGCCATTTAGAGAAATCTAGATGGCCTATTTTTTTATCTGTCTAAAGCCTGGCACATAATTTGCTTCTAGAAGAATGAGGCTAAGAACGTAGTGCTCAAAACGCTTCAAAGGAGTAAAAATGAGTCTACAAACTATCATACTGGCTGGAGGAAATGGGACAAGATTAAGACCTTGGACAGAGATAGTACCAAAACCAATGTTAAGAGTGAGTTCAGACTTGTATCAAGAAGGTTTACTACAAAAAAATAAACAAGAGCAAGAGAGGATTATTTCTGAATACAATAAAAAACAGAAAGGAAAGCCCATCTTACAATTTACTTTAGAGGAGTTAGATTTGTTAGGTTTACGAGATGTTACAATTGTTATTGGTTATCTAGGAGACAGGATAAAAGAATATTTTGGGAAAAAATTTGATAATTTGAGTATAGAATATGTTGCCCAAGAAGAACAAAAGGGGACTGCCCATGCTTTACTCCAGGCTGAGTCCTCTATAAAAAATTCTCACGACAGAATCTTATGTATGATGGGCGATAATATTTACCCAATAGAATCTATAAAAGAATGTCTAAAGTATCCTTATTCTATATTAGCACAGGAAGTAGAAGATCCCAAAGAATTCGGCATTTTATATATAAATAAGGGTCATGTCAAAGAGATAACTGAAAAATCAGACAAACTCATTTCAAATTTAGCGAATACAGGATTATATGTTCTACCAAATGAAATTTTCCCAATACTTACAACACTAAAAGAAAATCCTAAAAGAAAAGAACTCCAACTTACCGATGCGGTAAATATTTTAATACATAAATTAGCAAAAAAAAGAGCTGGAGTTCAGTGTGTCAAAGCTAAAAGAAACAGTTGTATTTTTGTTAGTTATTCTCTTGATCTCCTATATGCAAGTAAGAAATTAGCACAACAAAGCCACAAAATAAAAGATCATATAGAGAGTTACAAATGGGATTAGAAGATATTGTTGTATACTCGGTAATGATTTTATTTGGAATTGGAGTTGCCAACCTGTATCGACATCTTATTGATCTGTACAGATTTGAAAGAACACATTTAAAAAAGCCAGATATAAATTTGGATGACTTGATAACGGAAGCATCTAATGATGGTGGTTTACCTTACTTCGCTGTTATGATCCCTGCTAGAGAAGAAGTAGGGGTAATAGAAAATACTATTAGAAGATTAGAACAGTTCGATTATCCAAAAGAGAACTATGAAATTTTAGTCATTACCGATGAGAGGGAAATACTCAATAATCCTCATGAAAATACTACTAGTGTCGTAGACAGAGTTGCTAGAGAGTTAAATGAAGAATATAGCCGGGAATTTGTTAAGAATACTACAGTGCCTGCAGGGTTTGATGGTTATTATCCCGGCCAAGTAAAAAAGGAAGGTAATAGGTCTACCAAAGGAAGAGCATTAAACTGGGGGCTAAGACAGATACCTAATAATGTTGACATGATAGGTATCTATGATGCAGATGCAAGGGCTCATCCTGATTTATTAAAATTTATAGCTTCGAGGAGATTAAAAGAAAATATTGATGTAATCCAAGGCCCCGTTTATCCAGTTTCCAATTATGATAAAATAACCGCGGTTCCAAAATTTGCCGGTTTACATCTCGCCTGGTGGCACAGAAGTTCTTATCCCAAGCTAGGAAAGGAAAAACAAAAACTACAATTTTTAGCTGGCACAAATTATTTCATTGATAAAGATCTGATAAAAAGAATTGGCGGTTGGGATTATGAAGCATTAACAGAAGATGCAGAACTTGGTCTAAGACTTTACTCTAAAGAGAAAAGATTTGCAAAATGGCATCCTTATGAAGAAATTGAACAAAGCCCAAAAAATTTCAGGGCTTTTTTCCGCCAAAGAAGAAGATGGGCAGAAGGCTTCTTACAACTTGTTCCCCAAATTAAAAAAACCAAGATGCCAAAATTAGAAAAATTAAGCATCTTATCCAGGATCTACACAGCTCCACCAACTTGGGCGTTTACGGAAATTGGTCCCCTTATCGGCCCAGTATTATACCTAACTCATATATATAGCAAAATTCCATCCTCACCACTCTTAACCATGTATTCTTATGCTCTACTGGCTGGGTCAATCTCTTATCTAGCATTATATCCCCTAATGTATCATAAATTACATAAACATATAGAACCAAAACCTCCCAAAACCAAAAGATTTTTACAATATGCAAAATTAGGTATTTTAACTATTCCTTATTGGTTAGTTCAAGCTCTGCCAGAAATGAGTGCCATGAAAAGACATTTGCTTGGTCAAAAAACCACCGTATGGGAAAAAACCGAAAGAACTGACGAAAGGGTCTCCGACACCACATTTCTAGATAAGCCAGAAGGGTATCACCTGAGACCCGTTTAAGAAACAATGGGAAGCAATGAAAAGGGAATGAAAGCACCCCTATTGAAAAGGTTAGATGGTTATAAGATGAGAACTGTTGCAGAGTTAATGGGAGAAGAATAAAACCGAAGTGTGCTTTAGATGAGCTGGTATCAAAATGAGACGTTTAGAAGATATTGAGGAAAGACCAAGGAATATCATGCCCAAAAAAATCCGATTACCTAAGGGAAAGAAAACAAAATATGCAATTGTTCTGGGGACAAGACCTGAAATAATAAAAATGGCCCCCATTATCAGGGAATTTGAGGAGCAGGGCCTAAACTATATAATTGTTCACTCAGGTCAACACTATTCACCACATATGGACTCGAATATTTTTAAGGACTTAAATTTTCCCAAGCCAGATTATAATCTAAAAGTTGGTTCAAACTCACGTGGAAAACAGATAAAACATATCATGAAAGATCTCGAAAATATATTTAAAGATGAAAAACCAGATATTGTCTTAGTAGAAGGTGATACCAATACTGTTCTTGCAGGTGCTTATGCTGCGTCTAACACGGGCATAAAAGTAGGACATGTAGAAGCTGGTTTACGTTCTCATGACAGGAGAATGCCTGAAGAGATTAATAGGATCCTAACAGACCATATTTCGGATTATCTATTTGCACCCACTTCGCGATCCAAAGAAAATCTATTAAAAGAAGGTATTGAAGAAAATAAAATCTATATTACAGGAAATACCATAGTAGATGCAATATTGCAGAATTTAGAAATAAGTAATCATGATTCTCATTATGCAAAAAGTTTGATCGGAAGATTAAATACCCGAGATTATGTTTTTTTAACACTGCATAGACAAAGCAACGTTGATTCAAAAACGCAACTTAAAATAATTTTAGAAGAAATAGTAAAGATTCCTAAAGAATATGGTTTAGAGATTATATTTCCCATGCACCCCAGAACAAAAAAAATGATTTCTGAATATAATCTGGGGAGACATGTTGAAAGGGGTAAAGGAATATTAGCAACCGAAGCAGTAGGTTATCTTGATTGTCTACAGCTAGAATCTAAAGCAAAATTAATCATGACCGATTCAGGTGGTTTACAAGAAGAATCATGCATATTAGGGGTCCCTTGTATCACCTTAAGAGAGAACACAGAAAGGCCAGAAACTCTTGCAGTTGGAAGCAATGCTCTAATAGGCAAAGAGTATCATAAATTGTTAGATTATGTGGGTAAATCACTAAAAAAGGGAAATAACTGGAAAAATCCCTACGGGGATGGTAAAACAGCAGAGAAAATTGTAGAAATAATTCAAAATGATTTGGATTTAATAAAATGTGCGGAATAATTGGTTACTTTGGTCCAGGAGAAGGCATTTCGATTACCTTGAAAAACAAAAGGGTGGATGATGCCACTACTCCTGATGTTCTATGTGAAGGTTTGAGAAGACTTGAATATAGGGGCTATGATTCAGCAGGCATTGCAGTTATGGATCATAATGGAATACATGTGGTGAAAAGAGAGGGAAACGTAAAGGACCTAGAGGCTTTAATCTCACAGAGTAATCTAAATGGAAAATATGCTGTAGGAATTGCTCACACAAGATGGGCAACCCATGGGGAGCCAAATGACACCAATGCCCACCCTCATTCGAGCATGGATGGTTTTATTGCTGTTGTTCACAATGGGATAATTGAAAATTATAAAACTCTGAAAAACAGTCTGCAGGAACAGGGATATAAATTTTCATCAGATACTGACAGCGAGGTCATTCCACAACTGATACACCTCTTTTATAAAACCACCAATGATTTTGAATTGGCAGTGCAGAAAACTCTTTCCAAATTGGAAGGTGCCTATGCTTTCCTGGCCATACATAAAGATCATCAACAACTCATAGGCGCCAAACAGGGTTCTCCCCTCTGTTTTGGGATTAGCGATAGTGAGTATATTTTTGGTTCTGATGAATCTCCTTTTATTGACAAGACAAGACGTGTTATCTACCTGGATGACAAAGATATGCTAACTGTTGACAAATTTGGTTACAGAATTAAAAACTTTGAAGGACTTAATATACAGAAGGAGATATCGGAAGTGCCGTATAACATAGAGGCTATAGGCAAAGCCGGGTTTGAACATTTCATGGCAAAAGAAATACACGAGCAGCCAGAAACAATTGCCAATGCATTTTCATCAAGAATCAACCACATTGATTCTTTGGCTATCGATAATTTGCCTAATTTGCCACATAATATCAACCGGATCATAACTCTTGCATGCGGCACATCGTGGTATGCTGCACTCATAGGACGCTACATTATTGAAAAAAACACAGGAATCCCTGTAAATGCTGAATACGCTTCAGAGTTTAGATACATGAGACCGGTGTTGTTCGACAATGATGTGGTCATTGCGATTTCCCAATCCGGGCAGACTGCTGATACCAAAGAAGCCCTGAAATTGGCAATTGATAGTGGTTGTTATTGCGCAGGCATTGTCAATGTAGTGGGTTCTGAGATAGCTAGGTTGGCTGGAAAAGGTCTGTATCTTCATGCCGGCCCTGAAATAGGGGTTGCGTCAACAAAAGCATTCACTTCACAGGTGATTGCAATTAATCTCTTAAATCTGCTGCTTAATCCGAATTCTGCGTATAGATCACGGGTTATTGAGGAGATGAAATCCTTGCCGGATAAACTTAGACAAGTAATTGAACAAACAGAACCATTAATAGAGGAAATTGCGCAGGAATTTAAAAACCACTCAAACTTTCTATACCTGGGAAGGGGAATAAACTATCCTGTTGCATTGGAAGGAGCCCTTAAGTTGAAGGAAATCTCATACATACATGCAGAAGGATACAGTGCAGGGGAAATGAAGCATGGACCAATAGCTTTGATTGAGGAAAACATGCCAAGTCTGTTCATTTTGACCGGGGACGACATATGTTACTCTAAAACCCTTAGCAACTTGGAAGAGGTTAAGGCCAGAAAGGGAAGGGTAATTGCTCTTACGGATAACTGCAGCAAACTCGAGCACATACTTACAGATAAGGATTATATTATACCTATGCCAAGGATAACAGAAGAGCTATCTCCAGTGATAAATGTGGTGCCTTTGCAATTGTTGGCCTATCACATGGCCAAAGAAAGAGGGTGTGAAATCGATAAACCAAGAAATCTAGCAAAATCGGTTACTGTAGAATGAAATTAAGAAAAGCAATACCAGAAAGTTCCATCGGAATAGCTAAAGTGCTAAAGGAATGCTATAATATAGCTTCAATAGAAGAAGGAATAGATGTTTTTAAGAACGAAGTTGCTAATGAATACAATTATATTGTTGCTGTTAATAATGATAAAATAGTGGGTTTGGTAACATGGCGGATGCATGGGCTACCAAAACATGGGCTTTGTGAACTAGACAGAATAGCTGTTTTGACTGCATATAGGGGGAAAGGGCTTGCTCAAAAATTATTTAAGGCATTAATCAAAGAATCTAATGAAGAATATAAGAAGCATGGCTTTACATTAAGGAAGTTATACATCCTAACTCATGCTGATAACAAAAGAGCCCAGGCATTTTATGAAAAAATGGGTTTAAGGCATGAGGCAACATTAAAATCGCATTACTACAAAGATAAGGATGAATTTGTGTATAGTGTCTTTTTTGAATAGTCTTTTACGTGGTGCCTTTGTAATTATTGGCTTATCACATGGCCAAAGAAAGAGGGTGTGAAATCGATAAACCAAGAAATCTAGCAAAATCAGTTATGTAGAATAAGGCCAAGAATATCATAAACTGCTAGATTATGTGGGTAAATCAGTAAAAAAAGAAAATAATTGGAAAAATCCCTACGGTGATTAACGAGAGCTGCTTCTCACTGAAGCCACACATCTTTAGTCTTAAAGGGAGATTCTCCCAACATACTTAAGATTCTCTTCCTCCACCTCCTCTTGACTCTCTACTATTTTTTCTGCTATACTCCTCATGATGGCTTATTCCTCCTTTCTCAGCCTTCGAAGACAAGAGCCTATTGTTTGTCCATCATGGAAGAAGAAGCCATTTTTCTTTTTAAATCAAGTACTTCAGAAAGTACACCCTCTTCAGTACACCACCTTTCATAACCGTAAGGTTTATGAATGAGAGAAAATTCCAAAGATAGAGGGGAAACATGATTAAAAATAGTCTTAGTGATATGGTTGGTAAAAGCTATAAAACTAATGAAGAAAATCGTCCTTAGTATTGGGGTCCATATCCTTAACCTCGGGATTAGTTTATCCTTGCTTGCAAACGCAGCATCTGCAACTTCTCCGGATAAAATAGAATATGACCTCCTGGCTGATTCGTACCTTAACCAAGAAAATGGACTGGAGACACAAATCAAATTGGAAGGAGCTGGTTATTTTACCTATCTCACCAAAGCAAAAGTTGATGGTAAAGAATTCACCAGAGTAGTTGTGGATGTAAATGGCAGCAAAGAAGAAGTAAAAAATGTTGGGGATGAGCTCCTTCAAAAAGGTTTAATAAAAGAATATAGCCCCATTGCCGATAAACAAGATGCCAATTTACTGGAAATCTTGAGCAAAAGAAGGTATCTTCCTCAAAAAACTCGCGAGATTAATCCTAAAATAGAAGACGTCCTTATATTATACACAGAAACTTTTCAAAATGGCAATCCTCTTACCTGTTTAGAAAGAG
>JAUWXE010000056.1 GCA_030616535.1 Candidatus Aerophobota bacterium | reverse complement strand
GCGTCCTCATTATACAACATACAAGCTAAATGGCAAGTGAGATTTTGTCATTTTTGCTCAAAAGGAAAAGATCTGCTATAATAAAATAAAGAATTTCAGGTAAAGATAGAGAATTTAAACCCAAAGTCTAGTCTAAGAAGAGGCAGATAATTGGAACCTCAGAAAAAATTTATTCTCATTGATGGTAATGCTCTTCTTTATCGAGCCTTCTATGCCCTTCCTCCTTTGACTAACTCAGAAGGAGTTCCCACTGGTGCTGTTTATGGGTTCACCCGGATGCTGATGAAGCTCCTTCGAGAGGAAAAACCAGCCTACATCGCCTGTACTTTTGATAAAGGCAGAAAAACCTTTCGTCATCGAAAATGGGAGGAGTACAAAGCTACCCGACCCAGAATGCCCGAGGATCTAGCTAGCCAGATTTCTCTAACTAAAGAAGTTCTGAAGGGTTTTGGAATCCCCAGTTTCGAGAATGAGGAATATGAGGCGGATGATCTATTGGCAACTCTGGCCAAAAAAGGAGAAAAAATGGGCCTGAGGATTGAAATTCTCACCGCAGACAAAGATGCTCTGCAGACAATATCCTCCTCTATCTGTGTTCTCAGGCCGAGAAAGGGAATTACCGATATCCGTCGCTTTGATGAGAAAGAGGTAAAAAAGCAATACGGAGTCTCTCCGTCACAGATTCCTGATTTTTTAGCCTTAGTGGGGGATACCTCAGATAATATCCCTGGCGTTCCCGGCATTGGACCGGTTATGGCTAAGGAGTTAATCCAAAAATTCAAGACCCTGGATAATCTTCTCCATAACCTTGATCAGGTTCCTGGCAAAAAAAGGGAACTTTTGACAAAATATGCTGAACAGGCAAGATTGAGCAAGGAACTGGCGACTACTATTACTTCAGTCTCCCTTGAAGTTAGTCTGGATGAGCTTAAGGTTAATCCCCCCCAAAGAACTCTTCTCCTCCCTTTGTTCAGCAAACTTGAATTTAAGCAACTGATTAAAGAACTTGGGCCTTCCATTTTCCCTAAAGTCGACTTTTATGAAATCTCCAGCTTACCCGATTTGATCAGTCTCGCCTCTAATCTGAAGAAAACTTTCTTTATCCTTGAGCCTCAAAAAAATGGACACATAGAAGGTATAGCTTTTTTCATCAAAGGCAAGCCTCCTTACTGGCTCCCTCTCAAGCAAGCCGGGATAAAGAACCATCTGATCATAAGTAAATTAAATCCTATATTTAGAGATCCCGAAATTATGAAGACAGGGCATGATCTGAAAACCACAGTTCATCAGCTAAAAATGCTAAAGATGGATCTGACTGGACTGGGCTTTGATACTGAACTAGCTGCCTATCTTTTAAATCCTTTGGCATCCCATTATCCTCTGGAAGATTTAGCTCTTCACTATCTGGGAACAGATCTGGATAAAGAAGCTCATCCTGCTAAAAGAGCCAAGATCATCTCACAGCTTTCGGAATTGCTAGAAGAAAGGTTAAAAAAAGAGAACCTCTGGGAATTATTCCTGAAGATAGAGATGCCGCTCATAGAAATTCTGGCTAAGATGGAAGAGAGGGGCATCAAAGTTGATAAAGCTGCCCTCGAAGACTTCTTAAAAGACATAAAGAAGGAAAGGGAAGCGATACAAGAAGAAATCTATCAAGAGGTGGGAGAAAAATTTCATCTTAATTCCTCCCAGCAATTGGGCCAGATTCTTTTCGAAAAAATGAATCTGCCTCCTCTTAAAAGGACCAAGACCGGATACTCTACCGACGAGGAAGTGCTACAAACCCTATCTTTACTTAATCCTTTCGTGACTAAAATATTAGAGTACCGACGGCTTTTCAAGCTAGAGTCAACTTACATAAGGCCTTTCCCTGAATTAATCAATCCTGCCACGGGAAGAATACATACCTCTTTTAATCAAACTGTTACTGCCACAGGAAGACTTTCCTCTTCAGAGCCAAATTTGCAAAACATCCCCATCAGGAACAAGTTAGGACAAAGATTAAGACGCGCTTTTATAGCGGAAAATGAATACCTATTTCTTTCTGCTGACTACTCACAGGTTGAACTAAGACTTCTAGCCCACCTCTCTGGAGACGTTAATCTAAAAAGAGCTTTTGCCCAAGATGAGGACATTCATGGAGAAACAGCGGCTGAGATTTTTGGTGTTCTTCCTCTAGAGGTTACTCCCCAGATGAGACGGCAGGCAAAAGTGGTCAACTTTGGAATTGTCTATGGAATAAGTGCTTATGGGCTCTCCCGGGATCTAGGAATCTCTCAAAAAGAGGCCGAAGATTATATTGAAAAATACTTTGATCGCTACCCTAAGGTAAAGGACCATATAGAGACAACCTTAAGGGAGGCCCGAGAGAGGGGGCATGTAACCACCCTTCTGGGAAGAAAGAGACGTCTTCCCGGGATTAACTCACGAAATAAGAGAACCCGGGAATTTGCTGAGCGCACAGCTATTAACACTCCTGTTCAGGGAGGAGCCGCTGATCTCATCAAACTAGCCATGATCAATCTGGATAGAAGATTAAAAAAAGAAGGATTAGGAGCCTATATTGTTCTTCAAATCCATGATGAGCTCCTTTTTGAAGTGCCGGAGGCCGAAATAGAGAGGACTCGCAAAATAGTAAAAGAGGAAATGGAAGAAGCTCTTAAGCTTTCTGTCCCCCTGGTTGTGGAAACCAAGGTAGGAAAAGACTGGGGCGAGATGGAATAAACCTCTATTTGTAGAAATCCACAACCTTTTCCATAGCTAGAATACGTTACGCAAATTTTTCTCTATGTGAACTTTCCCCATCCAAATTTTTCAGAGGATAAACGAGAAAGTAAAGAGGAGGATGGATTCTTCTTCAACAAGTTACTGAGCGTATCTGTATCCAAGAGGTACATTATTCTATCTCCTCCCGTATAATATGTACCTTTTTACCGTTCATGAAATTCGGAAATTAGCTTTACTCCTCTATTTTCTGGTAACCTACTTTCTTTTGTTTTCCCTCGATAGAAATCCTTACTGAAGGACATGATTTGAAAGCCTCCTTTTTTCCTCAACCTATTCTTTGCTCACTAACCTACCTAAACACAGAGTCCCTGCTGCTATGGGCAGAATAGCCCATCGGAAAGCACTAATAAGCCCCCACTTATCAGCAAGGAAACCAAAAAGAAGAGGTGAAGAAGCCTGAGCTAGGTTAACTAAGCTAATCAGTCCTCCAAATGTTTTTCCTCGAGTTTTCTCAGAGGTAACTCGACTCAGCCACACATTCTGAGGAGGCCAGGTTCCTGAGCCAGAAAAACCTAAGACTGTAAGAAGAACAAAGATTGCCAGGAGAGGAAGGGGCAAAGTGACAGCAAAAATTGTGAGCATATTAATTAAAACCAGGACAAAAATTATCTTCAGAGGGGAATAGTGATCAGAGAGTAGGCCACATACTAACATTCCGGGTATGGCTCCTACCCAAATGAAGAGCGGGAAAAAAGAAGCTTTCTCGGGTGACAAACCTCCCACGTCTACAGCAAATAGAGGCAAGAAAAAACCAATAGCTACGCCTCCAAATATCTGAGCCATCCGAGCAAGATAGAAAAGAATGAGAGATTTTGATTTTGCAGGATCAACCTTTGGCCGAGCCGTTGAATCTGAATGTTCCAGATTGCCGTGAGAAGCTAGGAAAGCCAAACCGATGGGCAAGCTCGGAACAGCTAAGACTAAGGAGGTTAACCGCCATCCCAAGGAAGTTACCAGGGAACTGAACAAAAGAGTCATAATTAGGATTCCCATACAGCCTGTTGCTTCAAAAAACCCAAAAGAAATACCCTTTTGCCAGCTCCGACTTACTAAGGCTGTTCCTACCGGGTGGAAAACACTCACTCCGATAGCCGCCAGGACCAGGACTGCTATTATCTGAAAGTAGGACTGGCTAAGAAGTAATAGAGGGAATATAGCTGCCGTGAAGAGGAAGCCAAAAGAAAGAACTCTCCTGGCTTTGTATATATCTCCTAAATGGCCACTTAGGATGGAAAAGACTGAAAAAGCAACAGAGAAACAGCTAAGGAGTAGGCCGCTCTGTGTATAAGTAAGATGAAGCTCTCTTCTAATCAGAGGCAGAAGAAGAGGAACCATCATCCAGCACATGTCGTTGGAACCGTGAGCTAGGGAAAGTAGGACAAAAGTTTTTTTAGATTTTTGCATAAAAGCTCCACATAAAGTAGGTGACTCTCTCTTTCTGGTAGATGTGAGACTTAATACCAAAAACAGCCCCGGATCCTCGACAGCTAAGACGGGAGAAAGAACTGACGAGAATGCTCCTTACAAACGAGAAGAAAAATTACCCACAGAGAACTATGGACAAAGCGAGCACTGATAGGCTAGATTCCTCATATCTCCCTCCTGGTATAATCTTACAAACTTCTATGTATAATCCTAATTTGTACCTCATACTAAGGTTAACTCAAGGTAAATTCAGTATTTCCAATCTATTCCATTGGGGTGGATGAAAGCTTTAACGTCTTTTCTTTCTCTTAAATTCTTAAAAGCGATTTTCCACTCCTCAAGCTTATACCTGCTGGTAATCATATCTTTATAATTTATGAAACCCCCGTAAAGAAGATTAATTGCTCTATCCCAGGTTTCAGGTCCATTCCAACTCCAACTACCTTTAAGATCAAGCTGTTTCATCGAGACCTTATCCAGATTCAGGGTAATGGGCTTTCCCCACATGGCGACCAATGTTATCTTCCCCCTTCCCCCCTGTCCGGTATCAGATGGCTTGACAATATCAATAGCGAATTGCGTTCCCGAACCTGTCCCAGCACAATCAGCCACAAAGTCAGCTCCCCCCTCCGACATCTCCATTATCTCTTGAAGGGAGCAATCCTCACAATAGAAGACTTTATCTGCTCCTATCTTTTTACCTATTTTAAGCCTCTGTTCATCGGAGCGTAATCCTACCAGGACTATTTTTCTTGCCCCTCTCAATCTGGCAAACTGAACGGCAAGCATTCCCATTGGTCCTGGACCAATGACTACTACAAAGTCCCCTGCATTTATTGTGTTTCTTTCCTGAAAACAGTGGATGCTTGCTGCAACAGGTTCGCACAATGCTGCAGCATCGAGATCCATATCCGAAGGACACTTATGAATAACCACCTCTGGTATCCTCATATATTCGGCGTAGCTACCGTCTATTTCTACACCAAGCCATCCCTCAGGGGCCTCAATATCGGCGACGATCTTGTCCCCCACTTTTACTTTTTTGACATCTCTTCCCACTTCCTCAACAATTCCCGAATACTCATGGCCAATTGTAACTGGAGCACGATAAAAATGAGTGTCATCTTCAATATTTAGGTCGCTCCCACAAACTCCTGCTGCCCAAACCTTCATCAAAACATCTCTTAGCCCAATTTTAGGCTTGGGTACATCGACTAACTCAATGTTACCCTTTCCCCTTCTTAGTTTTCTTACCGCTCGCATAAACGTACCTCCTTGAATTGAATGAAAGTAGTCACTTTCATTCGCTTAAATGGGAAACTTTATGGGCTGGATTTTCTCTTTTATAAAAAAAAGAGGTTAATGAAATTCAGTCTCGATTATGAATTATCCAATCTCTAAAAGCTCTTTCGCTTTTAAAATATCCTTAGTTTGCTGCTCTCCGCTAATCTCCCTCTCTATAGTTAGAGGGCCGGTATATCCTATCTCTTTGAGCTTGTTTATGAATTGTTCTATTCCTACGTCTCCTTCCCCTAAGGGGAGTTCTTCTCCTAACTCATCTCTCCTCTCGGGACGTTTCCCATCCTTGCAATGCACTCCTATAACGTATTTACCTAGAACATTTAAAGCTTTAATAGGATCTCCTTTATCGTATAAAAGCATATTCGCAGGATCAAAGTTTATCCCTATGTTGAGTCTATTAACATCTTCAATGAATGTGGATAAAGTCTCTGGGCTCTCCTGTCCCGTCTCCAGAGCAAATTTTTGTCCATTGTCGTTGCAATAATCACAGATTTTCTGCATTGCTTTAATCAATTCGTCATAATTAGGATCATCCTTATCCTCGGGGATGAATCCAATGTGTGCTGCCAAAGCTGGGATGTTTAACTTTTTAGCAAAATCTGAGAAGGTGAGTGTTTTCTCTATCCGCTCGGTACGGGTGTCCGCGTTCAAAAGTCCTACTGTCTTTTTAATTGCTGGGATATCGGCATAGCTTTCGCCTTCAAAATGACAGAAAAGACAGGTTATTCTTACACCGGTTTCAGAAATCACATTCTTTATCTTCTCTATATTACGCTCACTGCGCCACTCATCGGGAGGAGCATACATCTGACAGGTCGGAATACCTAAAGTCTTTACTCTCCTCAAAGAAGCTACAGGATCCTCTCCCCTAACTATTACGCCAATGGGCATAACTTCTCCCATTTTTCCCACCTTTGCCTCTTCAAGTTTCTGATCATAATGTTGCGTATAAAACATCCGTTAATGCTAAAACCATGGTTACCTTTGTTTAGTGGTCAGACTTGATTATACCGGAAACCAAAACTAATTTTCTCTTTTTAAACATCGATTGTTACTCTATCTCATGGTATGGCCGGGGACACAGGGTTTCCTTAGCTAAGAGATATTTTTTGCGCAATGTAGGATTTAAGGAATTGTCCTTTGAGAATATAGCTATCTCTTTAGTCTTTTGATAACTATCTGATACACAGAGGCAAGAATGTGTCAAGAGTGATTCTCTTGAAATTATCTTTAATGTCTGACCGATCTATCTCGTTCTCATCTTTTAATGGCATATTGATAAATATGCTCCAATTCACG
>JAUWXE010000018.1 GCA_030616535.1 Candidatus Aerophobota bacterium | reverse complement strand
CTTTCCGCCGAGACTCTCCAGGTAATTCGTGAGGCCATTAATTTTTCTGAAATAACGGGAGGAGCTTTTGATATCACCTGTAGGCCGCTCATCAATTTGTGGAAAAAAGCCAAGAAGGAGAAAGTGATTCCTTCCCCGGAGCAGATCAAGGAGGCCCTTTCTCTGGTCGGCTATGACAAAGTAAAAATATTGCCTGAAGGAGATGTGGTTAGATTCGAACAAAAGGGGATGCAGATTGATCTTGGGGGTATTGCCAAAGGTTATGCCGTAGATAGAGCCATAGAGGCATTGAGAAAAAATGGCATAAGACGGGCTCTGGTCAATGCGGGGGGAGATTTGTACGCTTTAGGAAGCGGTCCCGGAGGAGAAAAATGGCAGGTAGGAATCCAGGATCCCCGTCAGGAGGGTAAACTCCTGGGCATCATCAAAGTAAAGGATGTGGGAGTGGCAACTTCAGGAGATTATCGAAGGTACTTTACCATAGAGGGAAGGAGGTTTTCTCATATTGTAAATCCTAAAACCGGTCAAACTGTGCAGGATGTACCTATGAGTGTGACTGTCATTGCCCCCGATGCTACTACTACCGACGCTCTGGCTACAGGGGTCTTTGTCCTGGGACCGAAAAAAGGAATAGAGTTGATAGAGAGTCTTTCTCAGGTTGAGGGAATGATAGTTGGTGAAGGAATGGAGAAGATCACCTCTAAAGGATGGGCAAATTTCCAGGATTGACTTTAACCTTAATTGGGGTACAATTAACCCCAGGGTAAGATAAAATGAGGCGAGCATGGATCTTGCGTGATCAAATGGACCGGGAAAAGTGCGATTTCCTTTCTAAAAAATGGAATGTATCTCCTCTGGTGGTTCAGCTCATGCATAATCGGGGAATAGATGATGAGATGGCAGAGGGGTTTCTTCATCCGAGATGGGAAAATCTACACGATCCTTTTCTCATGAAAGGAATGGAGAGTGCTACTCACAGAATCCTTAAGGCTATATCTGACGGCGAGAAAATTTTAATTTATGGTGATTATGATGTAGATGGGGTTACGGCTACCTCTCTTTTACTCCTTTTTTTTCGTAGTCTGGGAACCAGTGCCTATTTCTATATTCCCCAAAGGGAAGCCGAGGGGTATGGACTGAACAGAATTTCCGTGGAAAAAGCTACCAGGGAGAAAATAGATCTGATCATTACCTGTGACTGTGGAATTTCCTCCTTTCAGGAGGTGGAATATGCCCAAAGTTTGGGATTAGAGGTGATTGTTACCGATCATCATCGAATTAAAGGATCTCTTGTACCCTCCTGTACCGTGGTTAATCCCAATCAGCCGGATTGTTCTTATCCTTTTAAGGAACTAGCCGGAGTAGGAGTCGCCTTTAAACTGGTGCAGGCCTTAGCCGAGAAACTTTCCCCAATTCCAGTAGACCCATCAGAGTATCTGGATTTGGTAGCTCTGGGAACCATTGCTGACGTTGTTTCTTTAAACGATGAGAATAGAGTTCTGGTAAAGCTAGGTCTGGAGCGTCTGCGGCGCAGTTCTAACCTTGGTCTGAGAGCACTTTTAAGTGTCACCGGTCTATCGGGAAAAGAGATTACGGAAGGACAGGTTGGATTTATCCTTGCTCCTAGACTTAATGCCTGCGGCCGCCTCTCTTTAGCCAGAAAAGCGGTAAAGTTACTGCTGACTACCAGTGCTAGAGAGAGCTTTCAATTGGCCAAAAATTTAGATAGGGAGAATGTGGATCGTCGGAGGATAGAAGAGAGAATGTGTAAAGAAGCTGAGGAGCTTCTGTCTGAAGAGAAGGGACCGGTAATTGTTCTCTCTAAGAGCGAATGGCATGCGGGGGTAATTGGTTTGGTAGCTTCTTACATCAGGGAAAAGTACTTTCGACCCACAGTTATAATCTCCCTGGATGCAGACCCAGCCAGGGGTTCAGCAAGGAGCATTCCTGAATTTTCCATATTCGGTGCTTTAGAGAAGTGCGAAGACCTCCTTCTCAGTTTTGGAGGACACCGCATGGCAGCAGGGATGAGAATCTTAAAAAAGAATATACCCGAGCTTAGAAAAAGGTTGAATGAACTGGCCGATGAGTTACTCTCTCCTGAGGATCTTATCCCTTCTTATTTCATAGATGCCGAGGTGAATCTAGAGGAACTAGAGGATAGAGTTTTTGAGGAATTAAAGCAGTTTCCTCCTTATGGCCCTGATAACCCGGCTCCTCTTTTTTTAACTAAAGGTCTATCTATTAGTCCTTCCTCGAGCATGGCAGGCAAAGGCATCCTCAAGGCATCCTTAAACTCAAAAAAAGGGGGGGGATTTGAAGTAATTGGATTTGGCTTTGGTACCGAGTTTAAAAAAATTGATCGATTAAGACCCATAGATGTGATCTTTACTCCCAGGGTAAATCAGTTCAGAGGCGAGATAACTCATCAACTGGAGATTAAGGACTTCCGAGGAGAAACAAATGACACCAATATCCAAAAAGATCAGGAGCATACCGGATTTTCCTAAAAAGGGAATTCTTTTCCGGGATATCACTCCTCTTTTGCAGGATGCCACCTCCTTCAAGGAGGCTATAGAGCTACTGGCAGATCATTACCAGGATGGGAAGGTCGATTTGGTAGTTAGTGCAGAGGCTCGTGGTTTTATTCTTGGTGCAGGGGTTGCCTACCGGCTGGGAGTAGGCTTTGTACCTGTGCGTAAACCCGGTAAACTTCCTTATAAGGTTGAGAGAGCCACTTATAAACTTGAATACGGTGAGGATTCTCTGGAGATACATAAGGACGGGGTCAAGAAGGATGATAGGGTTCTAGTTTTTGACGATCTTCTGGCCACGGGAGGAACAGCCAGAGCTATCTGTCAGTTGGTGGAGGAGTTAGGAGGACAAGTAATGGGAGTTTGTTTTTAGATCGAGCTAACCTCTCTCAAAGGACGGGAGAAGCTTAAAGGTCACGATATTTTTTCCTTGTTAAAATATTAGAGGAGAGGTTGAGATTTCAAAAATGAAGGTAGAAAAACTTGTCGTGGGAGAGATGCAGGCAAACTGTTATCTTGCGTGGGATGAGCAAAGTAAGGAAGCTGTAGTAATAGATCCCGGAGGGGATGCAGATACTATAGTTGATGCTATCTCTCGGAATTCACTCAAGGTCATCCATATCATTGATACTCATGCTCACGTCGATCATGTGGGGGCCAATGATTTAATTAGACAAAAGACGGAGGCTTCTCTTTTCATTCATTCAGCCGATGTTTCTTTACTGCAAGATTTAGAGCTCAATTTGTCGCAGATGTTGGGGAGGGAAAAGAACTTTCTACCTCCCACAGGGGTGCTAGAGGATAAAGATAAACTAAAACTAAAGGGGTTTGACCTGGAGGTTTTGCACACCCCGGGGCATACGCCGGGCAGTGTCTGTCTTTATGGGGATGGCAGGCTCTTCAGCGGGGATACACTTTTTGCCGGTGGTGTAGGAAGGACCGATCTTCCAGGAGGCAATTTCAAACAGTTGAAGGATTCTCTTGAACACAAGATATTGAAGCTTTCTGATAAGGTAGTAGTCTATCCAGGCCATGGGCCCAATACCACCATAGGCAAGGAAAGAAGGGATAATCCCTTCCTGGCCAGTTAAAATGGATTCGGCTTTAAAGAGAAAGAATGTTTTACTGGGAATAAGCGGGAGTATTGCCGCTTATAAAGCGGCTGAAATTGTAAGACTGCTTCGAAAGCGCGGAGCGGCAGTTTATCCTATTATGACGAAAGCGGCTACCCATTTCGTTCATCCTATTACTTTCCAAGCCCTGGCCTCTCAAAAGGTTACCCTGGAGTTATTTGATAAAAATAAGGAGATGAGACATCTTTCTTTACCCAGGCTAGCTGATCTGCTTTTGATTGCTCCAGCTAGTGCAAATGTGATAGGAAAGATGGCCAGTGGAATTGCGGACGAGATTCTCACCACCATCGTCCTGGCTACCGAGGCTCCGGTAGTTATAGCTCCGGCTATGGACCATGGGATGTATAAGAGTCCTATCCTGCAAAGAAACATAAGCAAACTCAAGGCTTTTGGTTATAGGTTCATCGGCCCAGAAAAAGGAGATCTTGCCTCCGGAGAAGTAGGAATGGGCCGAATGACGGAGCCTTCTGAAATCGTCCAATATCTGGAAGAGTTAATCCAATCCAGAGATGATTTTCGGGGAAAGACCTTTTTGGTTACCGCTGGCCCCACCAGAGAAAGATTGGATACTGTTCGCTTCTTCAGTAATTACTCCAGTGGCAAAATGGGCTATGCTTTGGCTGAGGAGGGCAGATGGCGTGGAGCAAAAATAATCTTGGTGAGTGGCCCTAGCTCCCTTACGCCTCCCGGTGGAGTTGAGTTTTACCGGGTGGAATCAGCTCAAGAGATGTATGATACCGTGATGAGTAAATTTCCCCAGGTAGATGGAGTACTGATGGCCGCAGCAGTGTCAGATTATCGACCGGCCAGGCGTTGGCAAAATAAGATAAAAAAGGAATCCCGGGAAAAGTTGGTGGTAGAGCTAGTGCAAAACCCAGACATCTTAAAAGAGCTGGGAGAAAAAAAGGCTAATAAGATCCTGGTTGGGTTTTGTGCCGAGACTAAGGATTTAGAAAAAGAGGCCAGGAAGAAATTAATCACCAAGGGTCTTGATCTGGTGGTGGCCAATGATGTAACTCTAGAAGGGGCCGGTTTTGAGGTAGATACGAACATTGTCACCTTAATCGATGGCCAAGGTAAAAAAGAGGCTCTGTCCAGAAGAAGCAAAAGAGAAGTAGCCCAGAAAGTATGGGATAAAGTAAAACAACTAACGGAAGTCAGAAAGATATCTCGAGAGATGGCTTGATGACTAAAACGAGCGGATATGTAGCAATTACCCTATTTTCCCTGTTTTTTCTCTTTACCTGCTCTGCTGTGGGTGAGGAGAAAAGAGTAGTGCAAGTTTTGCGGCTGGAAGGGCCGATAAGTCCGGTTGCGGCAGATCGTCTTGATAAAGCTTTGAGGATTGCCTCCCAGGAAAAAGCTCAGTGTCTGGTGGTTAAGCTGGACACCCCGGGAGGATTGGATAAATCAATGCGTCAGATGGTCAAGGCTATGATGAATAGTCCGGTTCCCGTAGTGGTCTATGTTTCCCCTAAGGGTGCCAGAGCAGCTTCGGCAGGAGTCTTCATCACTCTAGCCTCCCATATTGCCGCCATGGCTCCGGGTACCAACATCGGAGCAGCTCATCCGGTGGTCATGGGAGTGGGGGGAGTGGATAAAACAATGGAAGAAAAAATAGTTAACGATGCTTCCGCCTATATTAAATCTATTGCCCAAAAAAGAAAAAGAAATGTTGAGTGGGCAGAGAAGGCGGTAAGGGAAAGCGTCTCCATTACCGATGAAGAGGCTCTAAAGCTGGGAGTTATAGACCTCATTGCTGAGGATATGCAGGACCTATTGGAGAAATTGAATGAAAGAAGGATAAATCTTGGCCAAACTGTCGCAGTCTTAAAAACTGCCGGAGCTCATCTTCATCTTATAGGAATGACCTTTCGAGAAAAAGTTCTCCAAACCCTAGCCGATCCCAACATCGCCTATATTTTACTTATGATAGGAATATGGGGAATTATTCTGGAATTCTTTCACCCGGGGATATTCCTGCCCGGTATCGCCGGCTCAATTTCCTTGATCTTAGCCTTCTTCTCCCTTCAAATCCTTCCCTTTAATCTAGCCGGGCTTTTGTTGATTATTCTGGCCATCATTCTTTTTGTTCTGGAGATTGAGGTGCCTTCTTATGGAGCTTTAACTATTGGAGGGATCATCGCTTTAACTTTGGGCTCTCTCATGCTTATATCTCCTTCTGCTATCTATATCTCCATCTCTTTAACTTACATTATTGCCATGGTGGTAGCCACCAGTTCTCTTTTTATATTTGTCGTCTTTTACGCTATAAGAGCCCAGTTTAAAAAGCCGGCTACGGGACTGGAAGGCATGATTGGAACAACCGGGGTAGCCAGGAGTCGTCTTAGTCCCCGTGGTAAGATCCAGATCCATGGAGAGATCTGGAATGGCGTGGTTCAATCAAAGAAGGAGGTGATTAAAAAAGGAGAAGAGGTAGAGGTAGTTAAAATTGCAGGAATGAGGTTAGTGGTGAAAAAAAAGGAGGTTTAAGATGGGATTAGCAGTTTTTTTAGTGATCATAGTGATCATTATCCTCATGGCCTCGATAAGGATAGTGACGGAATATGAAAGAGGGGTTATCTTCAGGTTGGGTAGATTAATAGGAGCTAAGGGACCAGGACTTTTTTTCCTCATCCCCATTGTGGATAGAATGGTTAAGGTGAGTCTTAGAACCATGAACTTCGATGTCCAACCTCAGGAAGTCATTACCAAAGATAATGTTCCCGTGAAGGTAAACGCGGTAGTCTATTTCCGCATTATAGATCCTTCTAAGTCAGTGGTCGAGGTAGAAAATTACCGTTTTGCCACTCTTCAGATTGCCCAGACAACTTTAAGGGGAGTTGTAGGAGAGGCTGAACTGGATGAACTTCTTTCCCAAAGAGAAAAGCTAAATGAAAGACTCCAGACCATCGTTGATGAACAAACCGACCCCTGGGGAATTAAAGTAAGTGTCGTGGAAGTAAAGGAGATTGAGATACCCGATACCATGAAGCGAGCTATGGCCAGGCAGGCTGAGGTAGAGCGGGAAAGAAGAGCCAAGGTCATTAATGCTCAGGGAGAATACCAAGCTGCGGAGAAACTATCTCAGGCGGCAGAAATTATCGGTCAGTATCCTCAGGCCATCCAGCTTCGCTACCTGCAGACCCTATCTGACATAGCTACCGAACAGAATTCTACCATAGTTTTCCCTTTACCTATTAATCTTTTAGAGGCCTTAAACGAAAGATTCATTGCTAGATCAAAAACTAGTGAAAAAAAGTCGTAAGCGTTCACCGCAAAGATCGCTGAGCTATATTTTGCCACAAACTTGACCAGGATTCTCTTAGCATTCTCAGCGTGCTCTGCGGTGAAATATGATAAGGATAAATGGTTACATTTTGACTTTATTTTTGACATAGGGTAGTTTTCTTGATTTTGTTAGCAATCACTAAGCTTGTGAGTACGAGAGCTTCAGCAAAACCGATCTCTCAAAAGTTTATGCGTAAAAAATTTACCTGCAAGAGCCAGCTGGTAACAATTTTTGTTTTATTTATTCTCATTTTAGCTGGTTGCCGTTACCAATTGCAGCCTCAGCTTCCCGCCGCAGCCTCAAAAATCGCCATACCTACCTTCGATAATCAGACCTTCCAATATGGACTGGCAGAGGTCCTTACCAACTCAGTAGTTGAGCAATTTCTTCGTGACGGTAGGCTGAGGGTGGTGGAAGAAAAAGAGGCTGATTTTATATTAAGAGGAAAGATCACTCAATATTTAAAAGAGACCCTGTCTGAGGTATCCATGGGTTTGGCAGAATACCGGGTAAAAATGGAGATCTCGGTAGCTCTGATTTCCACTAAGGATGGGAAGCCTTTGTGGGAGGAGAAAGTAGAAGAAGCAACAACTTATACTCCCACCGAGGTAGGAGATGTACAGACTGAAAGCGATGCTATCAGGGAAACCGGCAGAAAAATTGGAGAGGACCTGGTTAATCTAGTTATGGAAGGATGGGAAAGATAAGTGAAGATAAAATTTAGACAACCGAAATCTATGAGGGATAACCCTCTCCATTACGGCCCGGGATGTGGTCACGGGATAGTGCATCGGCTGATTTGTGAGGTAATAGATGAGCTGGAGATTCGAGAAAAAACAATTGGCATCTGTCCGGTGGGCTGCTCAGTAGTGGCCTACGATTATTTTGATTTTGATATGGTCGAAGTAGCTCATGGAAGAGCTCCTGCAGTGGCCACCGGAATAAAAAGAGTTCGTCCCGACAGGATCGTCTTTACCTACCAGGGAGATGGGGATCTAGCTTCCATAGGAACAGCCGAGATTGTGCATGCCGCCTCCCGAGGCGAGGCTTTTACAGTAATCTTCGTCAACAATGCCACCTATGGAATGACAGGGGGACAGATGGCCCCCACTACTCTGATTGGCCAGAAGACCACTACCACTCCTTTTGGCAGGGATATTAAAGAGGCGGGCTATCCTTTAAAGGTGTGTGAGCTACTCTCATCCTTACCAGGAGCGGCGTATCTTGAAAGAGTAGCCGTGAATAGTCCGGTTAATATAAGAAGAACAAAAAGAGCTATTAAGAAATGCTTTACTCTCCAGATTGAGCGAGAAAAATTCGCTCTGGTAGAAATTCTTTCCCCCTGCCCTATCTGCTGGAAACTCTCACCCCTTGATTCTCTCAAATGGATGGAGGAAAAGATGATTCCCTACTATCCTCTGGGAGTGATAAAAGAAGAAGCTAGTCTCTCAGTATAGTTTCTAATACCCCTCCTTTAAGTATAAAAGAAAGTGCCAAAATGCGAAATGTTGACATTCACTAATTTTTTCTCTAGAGTATGACAGAGGAAGATAGGAGGTAGGCAGGGTCTAGCTCAATCTTTTCATAAGTCTGGATTTTATGTGGGCTGCTTTATTTTTGTGCCATATTCCTTTAGCCACTGTTTTGTCGATTAGGCTTAAGATGTGAGGAAGAGACTCCTTTGCTTCATTCCTTTTACCCTCATCTATAAGTTCTTTCAGTTTTTTGATACTTGTCTTAGTTTGTTTCTTTATACTTTGATTACGTAGTCTTTTCTTTTGATCCTGTCTCATCCTTTTTTTTGCTGATTTGAGGATGGGCATTGTATTCTCCTTTCTGTAGTTTTTACTTGCAGGAGTATATCATATTCACTAAAAAACTGCAAGTGAGGCGCCAAAATAATTGAGTACGGATAAGGTAATAAAAGCGGCCGGGGTGGTGGGATTGGGGACTTTCCTTTCTCGTATCCTCGGCCTGGTAAGACTCCAGGTTATTGCTTATATATTTGGCTATTCTGCCATTACTGATGCTTTCTGGATCGGCTTTACCCTGCCCAATCTTCTTAGATCTCTTCTGGCCGAAGGAGCACTAAGCACCGCTTTTATCCCTGTCTTTAGTGAATGGTTGGCTAAAAAAGGGGAAGAGGAAGCAAAAAGATTAGCCAACAATGTCCTCAATATCCTCATGCTACTTTTGGTAGTGGCAGTGGGGTTGGGTGTCTTTTTTGCGCCGTGGTATGTGCCTTATCTGGCCTTCGGTTTTAGAAAAGTTCCCTATCAGCTGGGCCTGGCTATAAAACTGACCCAGGTCATGTTTCCCTTTCTTTTTTTTATCAGCCTGGCTGCTCTGGCCATGGCCCTCCTCAATTGTAAAGGGCATTTTGCTACCCCTGCTTTCGCTCCTCTTCTTTTCAGCGTAGCCGTCATTTTATCCGCCCTTTTTTTAACTCCTCAATTTGGAATTTATAGTCTGGCTATAGGAGTAGTAATCGGAGGAGGGCTCCAGCTTCTTTTCCAGATTCCCTCACTCATTCGAAGAGGATTTGCATATTGTCCAACTTTATCTTTTAAAGATCCAGGAATAGGCAGGATTGGTAAATTGATGGTACCAGCCACCTTGGGAGGAATTACTCTCCAGGTTAATTTATTGATCAACCGTATCTTTGCTTCTACTCTTGTCCCCGGCAGCATCTCGGCTCTTTTATATGCCATGAGGTTGATTCAATTTCCTCTGGGTCTTTTTGCTATAGCCTTGTCTACGGCTATTTTTCCCACCCTTTCCTATCTTGCCACTAAGGAAAAGGTAGGGGAGCTAAGAAAGATGGTATCCCTGGGAGTAAGACTGGTTCTATTTGTTCTGATTCCTTCCAGTATAGGACTAATCATAATTAGAGGGCCTCTCATTTCGCTACTTTTTCAGCATGGAGCTTTCTTAGCTGAAGATACCGTTATGACCGCTCAAGCTTTAGTCTTTTACTCACTGGGCTTATTTGCCATGGGTGAGGTTATGGTCCTTACCAGGGCTTTTTATTCTCTTCAAGACATCTTTACGCCAGTTAAGGTATCTATTCTTATATTGATCCTCAATGTCTTGTTAAATTTTCTTTTGATCTCACCCCTAAAACATAGTGGATTGGCTTTAGCCACCTCCCTTTCAATGTTTGCCAATGGAGCGATACTTCTGATTCTTTTGAGGAGAAAGTTAAAAAGAATAGAGGGAAGGAAGATCCTTAACTCTTTCCTAAAGATTAGCCTGGTCACAGGAGTGATGGGAACAGGAGTTTTTCTTATAATTAAAGCTATTCCGGCTATGGTAGGAATATCTTTGCTCAAGGCACAGGTTGCCCAGGTTTGTAGCGGTATCGGCTTAGGCATGCTCATATTTTGTGGTTTAGCTTATTGTTTGAAACTGGATGAACTTAGAGTGATCTACCAGGCATTCAGGAGAAAGAAAAGTTAAGAAAGTAGCCACAGATTCACACAGATGAACACAGATAGGTTTAAACACAAAGAGATCGCAGATATTATTCTTAGAAGTTTTTATGAAGTTTATGATGAACTTGACAGCAACAACTACTAAAGTTGGCTTATTATTGAATTTTGGCAGAAAACAAGAATTCAAGAGATTTGTATACGATAATAAAGAAGAATATCAGCGTCCATCTGTGGCTGAATAGCTTGGAGGGTTTGGGTAGGTTAACCGCAGGAGGAGTAGGTTTTGAGAGGCTTTTAGTGGTTGAGTTGACAAATCCAGGACTAGTTGGTATGTTAAAGCAACTCATAAAGGAGGGGAATAAAGAGAAAAAGGAGAGGAAGATGAAGGACGTAAGAGCAGTAGTATTGGCAGCAGGGAAAGGGACTCGAATGAACTCAGAGTTAATCAAACTGGCTCATACCTTGACCTATCAAGCTTTGGTGAAGTTCGCTGTTGATGCCTGTGTCAAAAGTGGAATAGGTAGAACGATCGTAGTGGTGGGTCATCAGGCCGAGAAAATAAGATCCATTCTGGGTGAAGGATTTGACTATGTCTATCAGGAGAAAAGATTGGGTACTGGAGATGCTTTGAAAAGAGCTATTCCCCTCTTAGAGGATTTTAAAGGAGAGTTGGTGGTGCTTCCAGGTGACGATCCCTTTATCACTGCACCCATACTGATCCAGTTGGTCGAGCATCAGCGGAAGGCCAGGCCAGCCGCCACGGTGCTCACAGCTTGTCTTCCTGATCCCAGTCACTATGGAAGAGTAATTAGAAACGGCTACCGACAGATCAAAAGAATCGTGGAGAGTAAAGACGCTAACCTCGAGGAACTAAAGATTAAGGAAGTAAATAGTGGAATCTACTGCTTTGATACCCAAAATTTACTTCCCCTTCTTTCTCGCCTGGACTGTAACAATGCCGAGAAGGAATATTATCTAACCGACGTTATCGAATTGTTCAACCAGCAGGAATTCAAGGTAGAGGCATTGGAGGCAAAGGACCCTTATGTAGCTTTAGGGGTGAATACTCCTGAGGAGTTGGAAAGAGCCTGGAAGATTTTAGAGAGAAGAAGGGAAATCCCACCGCTGTCTTAAAAATCTTGCCCTAATGAGAGAAAAATTTGTTCTAGCCATTGACCATGGAACAACTGGCACAAGGGCAATTGCCTATGATCGTGAGGCCCATGTTGTTTCGCAGTCCTATCGCCAGCTTACTCAGTATTATCCTCGGCCTGGCTGGGTAGAACATGATCCCGAGGAAATCTGGCAAAGCTGTCTGGGTGTGGTCGAGGAAATTCTCACCAGAAATGGTCTCAATCCCCAGAAAATCGAGGCTATCGGCATTACCAATCAAAGAGAAACTACCCTGGTCTGGGACAAGGATACGGGTGAGCCTCAGTACCGAGCCATTGTCTGGCAATGCAGGCGGACAGCTCCTCGATGTGATGAATTAATATCAAAAGGATTAGAGGATCTTATCAAAAAAAGGACCGGTCTGGTAATTGATCCCTACTTTTCGGCTACCAAGATTGGGTGGATTCTAGATAAGGTACCGGGAGCAAGAAAAAAAGCAGAGAAAGGGGAAACTGTCTTTGGGACTGTGGATAGCTGGTTGCTGTGGAAACTTACCGGGAGAGCTGCTCACCTTACTGAGTATACCAATGCCTCTCGGACTATGCTTTTTAACATCCATAAGCTAGAGTGGGATGCTGAACTTTTGGATCTTTTCCAGATTCCTCGCAAGATGCTTCCTTCGGCCAGACCCTCCGGCAGTATCTTTGGTTACACTGCTAAAAATGGTCCTTTGCCCTCAGGAATTCCTATCGCCGCTGTTTTGGGTGATCAGCAAGCAGCTCTTTTCGGCCAAATGGGCTTTAATCCTGGTATGGCCAAAAACACCTATGGAACAGGCTGTTTTTTACTCCTCAATTTAGGTAGAAAGTCAACTGCTCCCTCTAAGGGATTGCTAGCCACTCTTGCCTGTAATGGTGACAGAAAACCCATTTACGCTCTGGAGGGGAGTGTGTTTATGGCTGGAGCTGCTGTTCAGTGGCTGCGTGATGGATTAGGATTGATAAAGGAAGCAAAAGATACGGAAGGAGCGGCTGAAAGAGTTAAGGATACCGGTGGGGTATATATGATTCCTGCCTTTACCGGATTAGGTGCTCCCTACTGGGATTCCTCAGCCCGAGGGGCAATTTTAGGAATAAGCCGGGGCACAAAAAAGGAACATATTATTAGAGCTACCTTAGAATCAATCGCCTATCAGACACGCGATGTCCTTGAGGCTATGGAAGATAATGCCAAGCTAAAGCTTAAGAAGCTGCGGGTTGATGGGGGAGCGGCAAAGAATGACTTTTTAATGCAGTTTCAATCTGATATCCTGGGTATCCCCGTGGAAAGGCCGGCTCTCTTAGAGACCACCGCTCTGGGAGCGGCCCTTTTAGCCGGTCTAACCACCGGTTTCTGGAAGAACAAAGAAGAGCTTACCCACCTCTGGAAGCGGGAAGCTTCATTTACGCCACAGATGGGCAGTGACAGAAGAGAAACTCTCTATGCAGGTTGGAAAAAAGCAGTGAGCCAAGTTCTCAGTAAAGAAGCATAAGACGAGGAGTATTATATTGTCTACTCAATTCAAATTGGGGATTAATGCAGGATTTGCCATCAATCGGTTTCCGGAGCCGGATATCTGGCTGAGAATTGTGGCTGAAAAGCTGGGTTTAAAGTATGTCCAATTTGTAATTGACCTTCTCAATCCTTTTCTTCCCAAAATCGTCATAGATCAGGAGGTTAAGAAGATAAAGAAAAATACAGCAAAGTATGGTATTAAGATAGATACTACCTTCACCAGTGCCCTTACCCGCATTAATCACCTAATGCATCCGGATGATCTTCAAAGAAAAGTCTGGCTTGATTGGTTTAAGCGCTGGTTCAAGATTTCGGCAGATTTAGGGGCAAGAGGCTCCGGTGGCCATTTTGGGATCATGTCGGTGGAGGATTTCAATAACCAAAAGCGAAGAAAACTCTTAGTTCGAGAAGCTATCAATTCCTGGCGTAAGCTCGCTCGCTTTGGAGCAAAGATAGGATTTAAATTCCTCATCTTTGAACCTATGTCCATACCCCGGGAGATGGCCTGCACCATTGACTCAACCAGGGATTTACTAGACAGAGTCAACCACGGTGATTTACCTATTCCCATAAGATTGAACCTGGATGTTGATCACGGGGATCTAGCTTCTTCTGACCCTCGAGATAGAGACCCTTACGCCTGGCTAAGGGAACTGGCTCACCTTTCTCCGGTGATTCATATAAAGCAGAGCACCAAAGACAAAGGTGGCCACTGGCCCTTTATCTCACAATACAATAAAGACGGTATCATTACTCCCCCCAAGGTAATGGAAGCCATCGAGGCATCAGGTGCAAAAGAAGTAGTCCTTTTACTTGAGGTATCTCACCGCGAGCGCTATCCCACAGAGTATCGGGTCATAGATGATCTTAAAGAATCGGTAGAGTACTGGAGAAAATACGTATAAAAAAGGGGACGGGATTATTTTTCTGGGAAAAAAAGAGATAGAGCGAGAAGGAAAAAAGTAGGGATAAAAGGATGAAGGCAGCTTTTTTATATACAGATAAAGCAAAACATATGGGAATTGAAGATGTGGCTAAACCAATCTGTGGATCAAATGATGTCCTGGTAAAAGTTAATGCTTGTGCTATTTGTGGGACAGATGGAAGAATATATGAAGGAACAAAGGATGTTACCAGGGAGTTTACGCCCCAGATCAGAGGATATGGTGAAGGTAAATTTATCATAGGCCATGAGATTGTAGGAATTGTAGAAAAAATTGGTTCCCAAGTTAAAAATCCTGATTATAAAGTTGGAGACAAGGTAGTTTTAGTTACTTCAATAGGTTGTCAAAAGAAGGAATGTAAGGTATGTAGAGAAAGAAACTACAATATGTGTCCTAACAATCGTCCTATTGGTTATTATTATCCTGGTGGTTTTGCTGAATATATATTAGTCCAGGACCATGCTGTTAG
>JAUWXE010000029.1 GCA_030616535.1 Candidatus Aerophobota bacterium | reverse complement strand
GTCAACCTGGTAGAAAAAGAGAGAGTAAGGGTGGCAGGGGGAAAGGGAATAAATGTCTCCCGGGTAGCTAAAACTTTGGGTGAGCCAACTTTAGCCACTGGCTGGCTGGGAGGCCGTAGTGCAGGGTTCATAAAGGAGAGATTAAAAAAGGAGGGTATAGCTTCCGACTTTGTTCCCATAAAGGAAGAAAGTAGGCTGAATTTGACCATTCTTGATCCGGTAACCCATAGCCAGACTCACTTGGTGGAGGCTGGTCCCCGGATTTTCCCTTCCGAAGTAAAAAGACTAGAGGAAAAAATTGGAGATCTAGTAAAAAAGGCGAGAGTGGTAGTTTTTTCTGGAAGCATCCCTCCAGGAGTATCCGAGAACATCTACCATTCCTTAATTCGTTTAGCCTACCGGGAAAAGGAGGACATTGTCCCTATTCTGGATACGCGAGGTGAGCCTCTCAAACAGGGGCTTGAGGCCAGGCCCTTTATGCTTAAGCCCAATAAAAAAGAGTTGGAGAGTCTCATTGGAAAAAGATGTGAGTCTGAAGAGGATTTAATTCACGAGGCAAGGGCTCTTGTTAAAAAATATGTTCAGCTTGTGGTTGTCTCCCGAGGCAAGGATGAGGTTATGGTGATGGAAAAAAAGAGGCTGCTCATGGTCTCTCCTCCTGAAATAAAGCCTCTGAATACAGTAGGAGCAGGAGATGCTCTGGTGGGGGGTTTTGCTGTGGGACTCTCCCGAGGATTAAGTTTAAAGGAGATGTCAGCTCTTGCGGTAGCCTGTGCAGCAGCCAGTGCAGAAGAGGGAAGAGAAAAACCGCTTTCTTTCAAAAGAATAAACCAGCTTAAGAATAAAATTAGGTGTAGAGAGGCAAGAGAATGAGTTCTCAGAAAAATAAAGAGAGTGTAAATTACCAAAAGAAATATTTAGAGATAAAAGCTAAACTCACCACCAAAGAAAAAAGGCTTAAGGATGCTAAAAAGGAAATTGCCTCCCTTCGCAGCCAACTCAAAGCAGTGAAGGAGGAGCTGAAGTCAACAGATAAGGAAGCAGGTGAGTATCTGGATTATCTTAAGCAATTAAAAGCAGAGTTTGAGAATTATAAACGTCGCAGCCAAAAAGAGAGAGAAAGGATGGTTAGTTGGTCCACTGAGGATCTAATCAAGCAATTTTTGCCTGTCTTGGACGATTTGGAAAGAGCAGTGGACTCAAGCCAACAGTCAAAGAACCTTGCCAGTCTGGTAGAGGGGATGAGGATGATTCTTGCCAAGCTAAGAGGTGCACTTCAGAGGCAGGGGCTCCAGGAGATTAAGGCAAAGGGTGAGGAGTTCAATCCCCATTTTCATGAGGCGCTTATGAGTGTGGATCTGGCCGAATATCCGGATAATTTAGTCGTGGAGGAGATGAGAAAAGGTTATAAGCTGAACGATAAGATTTTAAGACCAGCTATGGTTAAGGTAAATAAGAGAAGTGAAGAAAAGAAGGTAAAAGGTGAAGGGTGAAAAGTAAGAGGTGAAAGAAAAAAAGATAAAAGATAAAAGATAAAAGTAAAGATAAGTGATCAGGACGGATTGGATCTTACCCTAATCACCGATTTCTGATCACCATAAAGGAGGTTTATTTATGGGTAACAAAAAAGTAACTAAGAAAATAATTGGTATTGATTTAGGTACCACCAACTCCTGTGTGGCAGTAATAGAGGGGGATGAGCCTGTGATTATCCCGAATCAAGAGGGCTCCCGAACAACCCCTTCCATAGTTGCCTTCACCGATAAAGGAGAGATGTTAGTAGGTGGGCCAGCTAAAAGACAGGCTATAACTAACCCTAAGAATACAGTCAATTCCATAAAAAGACTGATGGGTCGCAGGTTCGATGAGTCAGCCGGAGGGAAGGCAAAGAAAAGAATCTCTTATGATTTAATAAAAGATTCTCAAGGCAGAGTAAAAGTGAAGGTAAACAAAGGAGAATTTCTACCTCAGGAGATTTCAGCCCGTACCCTCCAGAAGATGAGACAGACAGCCGAGCAGCATCTGGGAGTAAAGGTAGAGCGAGCAGTAGTTACTGTTCCTGCTTATTTTAGTGATAGCCAGCGCCAGGCCACTAAAGATGCCGGTACTATTGCTGGTCTTAAGGTAGAGCGTATCATTAATGAGCCTACGGCAGCAGCTATGGCCTATGGATTGGAAAAAAAGGGAGAAAAGAAAATAGCAGTCTATGACTTAGGTGGGGGAACCTTTGATATTTCCATTCTGGATGTAGGGGATAATGTAGTGGAAGTTCTTTCCACTAATGGAAATACCTATTTGGGAGGAGATGACTTCGACCAGCAAGTGGCGGACTGGGCGGCAGAAGAATTCAAGAAGGAAAGCGGCATAGACATAAGAGAAGATAAGATGGCTCTACAGAGGCTTAGGGAGGCGGCAGAGAAAGCCAAATGCGAGCTTTCCTCCAGTCTGGAAACCCAGATAAATTTACCCTTTATTACCGCGGATCAAAGTGGGCCTAAACACCTGAGCCTGACCCTCACTCGGGCCAAATTAGAGCAGTTAACTGAAGATTTGATTGAGAAGACCATCAAGCCTTGTGAGCAGGCATTGGCAGATGCTAAATTGAAACCTGGGGATATTCAGGAGGTAGTCTTGGTGGGAGGCCAGACCAGAATGCCCAAAGTTCAGCAAGTAGTGAAGAAGCTCTTCGGAAAGGAACCTCACAAGGGAGTTAATCCGGATGAGGTAGTGGCGATGGGGGCAGCTATCCAGGGCGGGGTTCTAGCTGGAGAAGTCAAAGATATCCTTCTTCTGGATGTTACCCCACTTTCCCTGGGAATAGAGACTCTGGGAGGGGTATTTACCAGGCTCATTGAGAGAAATACAACTATTCCTACCAAAGAGAGTAAGGTCTTCACTACGGCTGCTGATGGTCAGACAGCGGTGGATATTCATGTTCTGCAGGGGGAGCGAAGCATGGCCGCCGATAACCGCACTCTGGGAAGATTTCAGCTTACCTGAATTCCCCCTGCTCCCCGTGGTGTTCCTCAGATTGAAGTTACCTTTGATATCGATACTAATGGCATCGTAAATGTTAAGGCCAAGGATAAAGGCACTGGCAAAGAGCAAGAAATTACTATTAGAGAATCGGGTGCTTTGTCTGCTGAGGAAAAGGACCACATGGTTGAAGAGGCCGAACAACATGCTGAAGAAGACAAAAGGAAAAGAGAGAAGATCGAGGCTCAAAATCAGGCAGATAACATAATCTACGCTACGGAAAAGGCTCTCAAGGAGCATGGGGGTAAGGTTAGCCAGGCCGATAAGAAGAATATCCAGGCCGCAATGGAAGAGCTTAAGAAGGCAAAAGACTCCGGTAGTGTGGAGGAAATCAGAGATAAGATAAAAAAGCTGAGTGAGGTTGCCCAAAAGCTTGGCCAGGCAGTATATGAGGAGGCAGCTAAAAAACAGGCTCGAGAAGAGCCTAAGCAAAAAGGTGAGGCTGGCCAGGAAAAAAAGGAGAAAAAAGAGGGAAAAGATGTAACTGATGCTGACTATGAGGTGGAGGAGTAACTGAGTGGCCAAGAGAGATTATTATGAAATTCTAGGTATTTCCAGAGATGCTTCTCCTCAGGAAATAAAGAAGGCTTACCGCAGGCTAGCCATCAAATATCACCCTGACCGAAATCCTGATAATTCTAAAGAAGCCGAGGAAAAATTCAAGGAGGTATCCGAGGCTTACAAGATTCTCTCTGACCCTGAAAAAAGGCAAATCTACGATCAATACGGACATGCGGGACTGGAGGCAGAAGTTGGAGCAGGTGCTGGGTTTGGTGGATTTGGCTTCGATCCGTTTAAGATCTTTGAGGAGGTCTTTGGTAGAGGATCTTTTGGAGGGGATATCTTTGGAGATTTTTTTGGGCGGAGAGCCAGAGTAAGAGAGGCTCAACCAGGGTCAGATCTTCATTATACTCTGGAGATCAGCTTTGAGGAAGCAGCTTTTGGAACCGAAAAAGAAATCAGAATTGGCAGGTATGAACCATGCTCTAGCTGTAAAGGAAGCGGAATTAAGCCTGGTTCTGGACCTGAAACCTGCCCAACCTGTAAAGGAAGCGGTTACGTATCGGTTAGCCAAGGCTTTTTTTCCATATCCAGAACCTGTACTCAGTGCCAGGGAAGGGGAACCATTATCAGGGACCCTTGCCGGCAGTGTCGAGGTGCGGGAAGGACTCGAACTACCCGCAAGATCAAGGTGAAGATCCCGGCCGGGGTCGATCACGGAGCTCACCTGAGGTTAGGGGGGCAAGGAGAAGCTGGTTTACACGGGGGTCCACCTGGCGATCTATACGTTAGCCTCCGGGTTAGGCCCCATCCTATATTCGAAAGGGATGGAAATAACATTATCTGTGAGGTTCCCATTAGTTTTGCTCAAGCTGCCCTGGGAGGAAAGGTTACTGTTCCCACCTTGAATGGCAAAGTAAAGTTAACTATTCCCCCCGCAACACAAACCAATAAAATCTTTCGCTTGAAGGGTAAGGGCATTCCTTATCTACACTCCTCTAGCCGAGGAGATCAATTGGTAAAGGTGGTGGTGGAGACGCCGGTGAGTCTAAATGAGGAACAAAAGGAGCTCCTGAGGAAATTTGATGAACTGAGACAGGGAAATGGACAGCCCCGCATGAAGGATTTCTTTAATAAAGTAAAGCGGATTTTCGGCAGCTGATAGAAAATAAGGCTAATAACTTTCCTGGAGCAGCACGAAAACATTTTGGGTTCTTTTCTAAATCGGGTTTTAGCAAAGAAATCAAGGATTTATCCAAGAAAAGGAAAGATATAGTGTTTTTTGACTATTAAAATTTGTATACTCTGGAATATAATACTTATGAGTATACTGTTCAGGAGAAAATAGGCAATTATGAAACTTCAACTATTAAATGGAGATTTAATAGCCGCCTCTGGCGAAATATGTCCAGGTGTAATAATTTTCAGACTTCAAAATGAAAGACCAGAAAATGTAAATAGAAGATTAGAACAAGTATTAGAGGAATCCTTCGATGCTTTAGAAAAGGGTGCAATTATAAGTGTCGAAGAAGCAAGATATCGGGTTCGTCTATTACCAAGTCCGCCCGAGGATTGAGGAAAAAGATAAGGGTGATGAGAATGGCCAAAGTAGCTTTAGCCACTCTAGGCTGCAAGGTAAATCAATACGAAACCCAGGTTTTGCGAGAACGTCTTGTTCAGGCTGGTTTTCGAGAGGTTCCTTTTAAGGAGAAGGCAGATTTTTACATTATTAATACTTGCAGCGTCACCGAGAGAGCTGATCATAAATCAGAAGAGTTAATTAAGGCTGTCAAAAAGAATGGATCTACGGCACATTTAATTGTCACCGGCTGTTACGCTGAGGTAGAAAAAGATAAGCTAAGAAAGAGGTTCCCCCAGATAGATCTGGTGGTAGGAAATGAAGAAAAATTAAAGATACCGCATATAATCACTGAAGCCAATAAAAATCTTACCAACACAAAGCCCCTCATTCAGACCTTTTATAACCATAATCGAGCCTTTGTGAAAATAGAGGATGGATGTAATCAGTTTTGTAGTTACTGTAGAGTGCCTTATGTGCGTGGAGCTGAGATTAAGAGCCGAGACCCCCATGAAGTTCTCAAGGAAGTAGAAGGTCTTATCCTCAATGGGTTTAAAGAAATCGTTCTGGTGGGAGTAAATCTTGCCCTTTATGGAAGAGATCTTGACCCATCCATTAGTCTGGTTGATCTTTTGAGACGCATGCAATATCTTGAAGAAACTACCAGAGTGAGACTGAGCTCTCTTGAGCCCCATCTTCTTCCCCCAGGACTGATTGATCTTATGAGTAATTGTCGCCTTATCTGTGCTCATCTTCATCTTCCCCTGCAGAGTGGAGATCCTGAGATTTTGCAGCGTATGGGAAGGAGATACACCCCTCATCAATACCGAAGACTGGTTGAGAATATTAAAAAGATGATTCCCTCGGTAGCTATTACCACCGACGTTATGGTAGGCTTTCCCGGTGAGACCCAAAAACAGTTCCTTAATACCTATCATTTCCTGCGAGAAATTGGATTCAGTCGTCTTCATACCTTCAGATTCTCTCCCCGGATAGAGACCAGGGCTTATTCCATCCAGCCTCGAGTGGAAGAGAAGGTTAAGAAGGAAAGAAGCAAGTGCCTGAGGGAGTTAGGAGAGAATCTGGCCCAGAATTTTGCCTCCCGTTTTTTAGGTGATACCTTAAGAGTCCTGGTGGAAGAAAAGGTTGACCGAAAAACTGGACTTTTCTCCGGATACACCGATAATTATATTCGGGTAAGTTTCAAAGGTGGAAGAGAGCTAAAAAATAAATTGGTGATGGTAAGGTTGGTAGGCGCTAACCAGGGGCAGGTAAGGGGACAAGTGGAAAAGGTACTCTCATGTTGATACCCAAAAAGTTAAAAGATTTAAGTAAAGGTGAGTATAAGAGGATCCTGGAAAGATCTCGCTCAAGAATGGAGGAGATTCTCTCCCGTGTTATCCCCATCATTCATGAAGTTGAAAAATATGGCGATGAAGCAGTTTCGAGGTTCACCAGTAAATTCGATGGGGTTAGCCTGACCCCCCGGGATTTTGTGGTTAAAAAAGAGAGGCTAAATGAGGCTTATAAAAGGGTCAGTCCAGAAGTTATAAGATCCTTAAGGAAAATGCGAGAGCAGGTTTATGATTTTCATCGACACCAGTTGGGTAAAGACTGGTCAATTAATAAAACCTTCTTAAATAAAGGTGAGGGTAGTTACACCCTGGGGCAAAGATTTATTCCCTTTGATCAGGTGGGTGTTTACGTCCCCGGAGGAAAAGCCAGATACCCCTCCACCGCCATAATGGCTATAGTTCCAGCAAAATTAGCCGGGGTGGGTAGGGCCATCCTTGCCAGTCCTCCTTCAGAAAACGGTGAAATGGCTGAGGTGGTTATGGTAGCGGCTGATATAGCCGGGGTAGACCTTATGCTCAACGTGGGTGGAGTGCAGGCAATAGCTGCTCTAGCCTTGGGCACAGCTACCATTCCTAAAGTTGAGCTCTTAGTTGGTCCGGGAAATACTTATGTTAATGCGGCAAAGGCCTATCTTTCCAGTTTAGGAAAGGTGGGAATAGACTGTCCAGCCGGGCCCAGTGAGATATTAGTCCTGGCCGATGGTTCGGCAAATCCTAAATATGTGATGAGTGACCTATTATCCCAAGCAGAGCATGATGAGGAGAGCTGCTCTGTCCTGGTAACCACTTCCGAAAAATTGGCTGAAGAAGTTTGTCAACATTTGAGTAAGGAAGTAAAAAGATTTTCCCGGAGAAAAATAATGGAGAAATCTCTGGAAAAATATGGAGCCGTTTTAATGGTAGAGAGCTTGGATGAGGCCATCAATTTTGTAAATGATTTTGCTCCCGAGCATCTGGAGATAATGACCCGAAGACCCGTGGGGGTTCTTAAGCGGATAAAGAATGCTGGCTCCGTCTTCCTGGGTGATTTCTCACCGGTAGCTGCGGCTGATTATCTAAGCGGAACCAATCATATTCTTCCTACAGGAGGCTGGGCTAAAAGTTTTTCCGGCCTCTCAGTTCAGACCTTCCTTAAATCACTAACCTATCAAACCCTTACCAAAAAGGCCCTAAAACTGATGGGCAGAGATATAGCTAATCTTGCTTTGGCTGAAGGGCCCTATGATGCCCATACATGGTCCATCGAAGTAAGGCAAGAGTAAAGTATGTAGGTTTGACCAGCCAAATTCCCCTCGCCACATTTATCTCCCTATATTATACCAGTATTCAAAAGATTTATACGCGTATCGAGGGACTTTCCCCGAGATATTTCTTGCCTAGTTTTCCCATTTTCTATATCATAAACAGAGGATAGGTAAATTGCGGATAATCACGGTAGCAGCCATTTTTTTATTTTTCCTTTTGGCCTTTTGCCTTCCCGGACCCATAAAAGCAAATGAAAAGATAAGTCTCTGGGAAATGGCCCGGGAAAAACTCTATTCGGCCTGGTTGGGTGTTTCTTTCGAGAAAGAAGAGGCTGCGGATGCCACTTTAGAAGGAAATACCGAAGAAGGAATTATTAACGCCGAGCTTTCCTGGGAGCCTCACCTGAGGATCTTTGGTCGCAAAGTAATTGGTGTAAAATACCGGCGCCGCCATTATCTTAAGGGAGATGAGGCCCAGGCTGAATCAAAGAAGCCCACCACAGAAACCGAAATTGAGCAAAAGCTTCAGGTTAAGGTGCGGGGAAGGGTGGGGGAGAGGATTTTTGCTAATGTGGATTATGATGATACTGCTCCCCGCACTGAGCAGCAGAAAATGTCCCTTACCTACCGGGGGAAAAAGGATGAAATCATCCAGGAAGTTGCCTTAGGGGATCTTCAATTAGGCTGGCCTGATACAGAATTCCTTGCCTATAATAAAAGCCTCTTTGGAGTTAAAGTGACCGCTAAAAAAGGCCAGTTTAACCTTATGGGGATAGGCAGCGTGAGTAAAGGCCTCTCAGAGAGTAAAACCTTCACCGGAAAGACTACTTTTGAGAAAAAGGAAATCCCTGATACCTCTTATCTAAAGAGAAAGTATTACCTGACCTACTTTGATCCTGCCCATCTTCCTCTTGCTTCCCAGAGCTTGGAAGTTTACCTGGATGATCAGGATGGAACCAACAATGAAACCGCAGTGAAACTAACAGTAACCGGGGAAGAAAGTGACACTTATACTGGCTATTTTGATCTACAATACCCGGGAGAAGATTATTTATGGAACTCCAGGGAGGGCATAATAAAATTTCACCGAAGCATAGAGGAGAATTTTGTCGTTGCGCTCAGCTACCGAGATAAAAATGGTATCCGATGTCCAGCCTCAGGATACCGTATGATAAAGAAACAACAGGCTCCTGTTTATATAGAAAAATATGAGTTAAGAAACTATTATTATCTCGGCTCCCAGAAGATTCGCCGGGAGGATTTTACCCTTCTCATCCTTGATCTAAAGGGCCATGACGTAACCTCAAATTATGAATTTGAGATAGATTATGACTTCGGGGTATTAAAATTTACCCATCCCTTGCCACCATTTCCCCATGCCTACCCTCCTGATCCTACTCATGAGTACACCATTTATACAGAATATAAGCACGGTGTTGATGTCTACCTTCTTCACCCCGACATCGTTCCGGGAAGTGAAATTGTATGGATGGATGGAAGGAGACTGGCCAAAGAGGTAGATTATTTAATCGATTATAGCTCGGGCTTTTTGGCCTTTCTAGATCCAGCTCGCATAACTGAAGACACCAGGATCAAAGTAGAGTATGAGTGGAGACCCTTTATGGGGGCAAAGGCGACTATTCTGGGAGTTCGAGGAGCCTGGGTTCCTCATGAGAGAGTTTCTTTAGGCTCAACCTTTCTTTCCCAGAGTTCTCTTCGCCTCAACCAACCACCGCAGGTGGGGTCTTCCCCCGCCTCTCATCAAGCAATGGGACTGGACACCCAGTTTAATTTGGGGTCCGGCTCACCTGCAAAAGACGATTCTGCCCATTTTCTTAATTTGCAGGTTTCAGGAGAAGTTGCCAGAAGTATCTACAATCCCAACACCTTTGGTAGAGCCATTGTAGAGAACTTTGAATCTACCAAAATTAGTGATGATTTATCTATGGATAAGGATGCCTGGCGGCTCGGAAGTAGGCCGGCTCTGGAGGGTTTGGGAGAAAGGGTTGGGGTCGATATCCTTAATGAGGACACACCCGGTGAGGATATTAATCCTGACTGGAGTCGAGACAAAATAAAGGTTCTGGTTCTCAATTTTGACTTTTCCATGTCCGAAAGTTGGGGGAGTTTAGTTTATCCTATCTCGGAGGTAGGAAGGGATTATAGCGAGATGTGCTTCCTTGAGCTATGGATCAAAGGCGATGGCCAGGGGCAGAGGTTACATTTTGATCTGGGAGTAGTGAGTGAGGATGCTGATGCGGATGGCGAGTTAGACACCGAGGACAAAAACGGAGATGGAAACCTTAATCCGGGAGAGGACACCGGTATTGACCTGGGTGGAGAACTTATAGGAAGCGGTAACGGAAAACTAGACACTGAGGATCTTGACGGAGATGGCCTCTTGAGCACTACTGAAAACTATACTCAATATGGAGACACGATTGAACCAGATCTAAAAATTAGCTGGGTGGGCTGGAGAAAAGTCACTGTTCCTTTAGCCACTTCTTCTAACTGGGACCAGATTAGTCAGATAGTTAAGCATCTTCGTCTGTGGATTCAAGGAGACCCTGGTGCGGCCAGCCTTAAATTTGCCCGAATAAGCATTTCGGGGGATCGCTGGCAGAAGCAGAACCTAAAAGTCGAAGCCATAAATAATCAGGATAATCCAGATTATAATCCTTTTGATGATGACGATTTTCGTAGCTACTATAACGAGATGTACGGAGATTTTGAAACCCGCCATCACAAAAGAAGAAAAGAGGGAGCTCTTTTTCTTTATGGCCTGGGAAAGGGAGATGAGGGTTATGTTCAACAGACCTTCCTCGGTCCAAAAGACTTTACCAGTTACCGAACTCTTAATTTCTGGATGCGGGGATCTGATGAATGCAGCCAGCAAAACACCTATTCTACCTATCTTCGTATAGGCTCAGATGTTAGTGATGGAGGAGAATATTTGGAAAAGGAAGTCATGGTAGACTTCACCGGCTGGCGCCTGATAGAGACTGATTTTGCTGATTTAGTTTCCCACGGAGCTGTCTCCCTGCGAGAGATCAAGCAGCTAAGAATCCGAATGAGAAGTAATTTTAATTCTGATCTGGATAAAGGGGTTTATTTTGATGATATCTTTCTTTCGGGAGTCCAGAAAGAGGAAGGTTTTGCTAACCGAGTAGGACTAAAGATGGAGCTGGGAAAGTCCCTCTCAATTAGTAGTGAATATAAGACATTAGATGCAGCATTCCGAACTATAGGTGTACTACCAACCAATCAGCGAATGAGAGAATCTAATCTTGGAATCGATCTTTTACCCCTGG